>PMON01000047.1 GCA_003162395.1 Acidimicrobiaceae bacterium | reverse complement strand
GCCTCGTGGGCCTCCTGGGCGTTGCGCACCTTCTTGTCATAGCGACGGGGCTGGTCAGGCACGTAATCCGCGCCGTAGAGGGAGCGCGCCGCGGCGCGCGAAGCGTCGATGGCCTCGGACGACAGCGTCGTCGAGTCGGTGCGCATNNGTGCGCATGTAGGTGATCCACCCCACCTCGTAGAGCTCCTGGGCGATCCGCATGGTGCGGTCCGGCGACCAGCCCAGCTTGCGCGATCCTTCGATCTGGAGCGACGACGTGATGAACGGCGGCCGGGGCCGCTCGGTGCGCGGCGAGGACGTCACCGCCTCGACGCGCAGCGTCGCTGCCTCGAGCCCGACCACGACCAAGTTCGCCTCGGTCTCGCCGAGGACCCGCACCGTGGCGACCCCCTTCACCTCGCCGGACTGGTCGAAGTCCGACCCGTCGGCGAGCTGGTGGCCGTCGAGCTCGACGAGCCTCGCGTCGAAGCGGTCCGCGTCGGCGAGGACCTTGGCGTCCACGCCCCACCAGGTCGCGGCGCGGAACGCGATGCGCTCGCGCTCGCGCTCGACGACGAGCCGCACCGCGACGGACTGGACACGGCCGGCCGAGCGCGCCCCGGGGAGCACCCGCCAGAGGACCTTGGTCACGTCGAAGCCGACGAGCCGGTCGAGGATCCGGCGTGCCTCCTGGGCGTTGACGAGGTTGTCGTCGATGTCGCGGGTCTGGGTGAGCGCGTGGCGGATGGCGTCCTCGGTGATCTCGTGGAACACCATGCGACGCACCGGCACCGTCGGGCGCAACAGCTCCAAGAGGTGCCACGCGATCGCCTCGCCCTCGCGGTCCTCGTCGGTGGCGAGCAGAAGCTCGTCGGCGTGCTTGAGCGCGTCCTTCAAGGGCCGCACCTTGGCGGGGTCGGTCACGACGTAGAAGGCTTTGAAGTGGTTCTCGGCGTCGACCCCCAGGCGGCGGACGTCGGGGTCCGTGACGCTCTTCGGCACCTGGGTCGCCGAGGTCGGCAGGTCGCGGACATGGCCGATCGAGGAGAGCACCGTGTAGCCCTCGCCCAAGAGGCTCTCGATGCGCCGCGCCTTGGTGGGCGACTCGACGATGACGAGGGCGCCCACTACCGCGCCACTCGCGCCAGGGGTCGGGGGTTGACGCGCCCGCCCACCGTGCTCGGCTCCCTGGTCATGGTGCTCGGAACCCTAGACATCGGTCGGGACCGACCGGCGACTACCTCAGGACGGCAGCGCCGTCGAGGCAGGCGCAGGCGCGTCGCTGGCCATGGACTCGGACTTGCGCTTGGAGAACGCGACCGCGCAGATGAGCACCACGAGGCTGACCCCCGCGATCGAGTACCTGGCGCCATCGTGGTGCTGCTGGGTGATCACGGCGGGCAGGATCAAGAGCGACACGAGGTTCATGACCTTGATCAGGGGGTTGAGGGCGGGACCGGCGGTGTCCTTGAACGGGTCGCCGACGGTGTCGCCGATCACGGCCGCCTTGTGCGCTTCGGAGCCCTTGCCCCCCTCGTTGCCGTCCTCGATGAACTTCTTCGCGTTGTCCCAGGCCCCACCGGAGTTCGACAGTGTGTTCGCCATGAGCTGGCCCGTGAGGATCGCCGCGGCCAAGAACGCGCCGAGCGCGAGGTAGCCGATGCCGAAGCCGACGATCACGGGGGCCAGCACCGCGAGGAGCGCGGGCGTCGCGAGCTCTCGCTGGGCCGCTGCCGTGCAGATCGAGATGACCCGCCCGTACTCGGGCTTCTCGGTGTAGTCCATGATCCCAGGGTGCTCGCGGAACTGGCGGCGCACCTCTTGGACGACGGTGCCAGCAGAACGGCCCACCGCGCGGATCGCGAGTGCCGAGAACAAGAACGCGACCGAGCCGCCGAGCAGGAGGCCGATGAACGTCTTCGGGTCCGCCACGTTGATCTGGATCGCGGAGAACGCTGACACCGCCGCGGGGAGGTGCAGCTGCTCGCCCGCGGACTGGATGAACGACGCGAAGATCGCGACGGCGGCGATGACCGCCGACCCGATGGCGACGCCCTTGGTGATCGCCTTGGTCGTGTTGCCCACCGCGTCCAGGCTCACGAGCACGGTCTGGGCGTCGCCCTCGAACTCACCTGCCATCTCGGCGATCCCCGCCGAGTTGTCCGACACGGGACCGAAGCTGTCCTCGGACACGATCATCCCCGCCGTGGACAAGAGGCCAATGCCGATCAGGGCCACGAAGAAGAAGACCTCGTGGATGTTGCCCTGGCCGAGGCCGAGCGCGACGCCGAGCGCGATGGCGATCGCGATGATCGCCCATACCGAGGACTCGAGTCCGATCGCGAAGCCAGAGAGGACCGTGGTGGCAGGACCGGTGCGCGCGGACTCGGCGATCTCGCGCACCGGGTTGCGCTCCGTCGAGGTGAAGTGCTCGGTGATCAGGCTGGCGGCCAGCGAAAGGCCGACGCCGGTGAGCACGGCGAAGAAGAGGCGCAGGTTGTGCACGTAGAACTGGGCGACCAGGAAGGCGCCGACGATGGTGAGCGCCGAGGACAGCCAAAAGCCCCGGTTGATGGGGCTGAGCGCGTTTCGCTCGTGGGCGCGCGCCCGGACCGAGAAGACCCCGACGATCGAGGCCAGGATGCCGATCGCCGGGACGATGAGGGGAAACAGCACGTCTTTGATGTCCGGCTTCGCGAACGCGGTCCAGCCCAAGATGAGCGCCGCGATGATGGTGATCTCGTAGGACTCGAAGAGGTCTGCGGCCATCCCAGCGCAGTCGCCCACGTTGTCCCCGACGTTGTCGGCGATCGTGGCGGCGTTGCGGGGGTCGTCTTCGGGGATGCCTGCTTCGATCTTGCCCACGAGGTCCGCGCCGACGTCGGCTGCCTTGGTGAAGATGCCGCCGCCGACTCGCATGAACAGCGCGATGAGCGAGGCGCCGAAGGCGAAGCCGACGAGGACTGCGGTAGCCGAGTTCTGGAAGATCAAGAAGATCCCCGCCGCGCCCGTGAGGCCGAGCCCGACGCACAAGAGGCCCGTGACCGCGCCGGTGCGGAACGCGACGCGCAGTGCCCCGGGCATGCCCTTGCCGGCAACGGCTGCCGCGGCGGTGCGAACGTTGCCGCGAACGGCGATCGACATGCCGATGAAGCCGGTCAGCCCCGAGAAGGCCGCGCCCAAGAGGAAGCACACCGCGCGCCAGATGCCGTTCTCAGTGAACGACATGGCGACCGAGCCGTTGTCCCGGACGACCTTGGTCGCGGTGAAGTAGATGAGGACGGCGAGCGGGACGACGATGATGAGGATGACCCTCGCCTGGCGCTTCAAGAAGGCCTCCGCGCCCTCTTGGATTGCCTTCGCGATGTCGCGCATCTTGATCGAGCCCGCGTCGGCGGCCATCACGCCCCGGACGAGGAAGAGGCCCGTGGCGATGCCAATGATCCCGCAGCCGATGATCGCCCACAGGATCAGCCGGTCATTCCCGCTCAGCACGAAGTTCTGGTAGCCGCCATCGGCGGCGAAGCGGTGAAGACCGTTCATCTCGGTGGGTGCCTCTCTGCGTCGGTGCCGCATCACGCACGGCGTCGTGGGTATCCCTGTGTCGAGAAACTGCTTGCCTCGTTTAGGGCGACGAGAGGCTAGCGGTCACCTGTCGTTCGGAGCAAAATCGATCAGGACTCAGGCGGCGCGACGAGCTCGTAGTCGGGGTTGATGATCGCGAGCTTGCGCTGCCAGGAGCCGACCGTGCCCTCGACGACCACCCGCGCGCCCCGCTCGATGCCCGGGATGTGGCTCCGGCCCTGGAACACGAGGAGCATCGTGCCCGTCCCGTCTGACAGCGTGCACTCGAGCACGGGGGCGCCGTCGACCTTGCGGACGCTCAGCGAGCGGATCCGCCCGGAGAACTTGGATCGATCCCGCCAGATCGCATCGCACACCGGCGTCGTGCCCTCGGAGCGCTGCTTCAGCATCACGTCAGCCTTGAGCACCGGCGCGTCGTTGCGTGCCTGCGGCCGCGCCGCCTCGTTCGCCGCGCGGACGCGCCGGCGCTTGGCGACGTCGAGGCGGAACGGGATCACGGTCGCCGTGACCCGCGGGACGAGCGTCACGGCCTCGGCGATCGAGTCGGCAGTCCGGTCGTGCAGCACTCGCTCGAGGCGGGTCGGGAAGTTGCGCCGTGGCAGTACGATGCTGCACTCGGTGTCCTCGGGCCGGGCGGCCTCTGCCGCGAGCTCGAGCGTCGCGCGCTCGATCCGGCGGTCAGGGCACTCGATCACCTCGAGGGCGAGGTTCCTCGGGCCGACGTCGGCCCAGGCGGCCTCGAGCTCGCGGGTGACGAGCGGGTCGATGTCGAAGTGGATCGCGCGCAGCTCGGTGGGGTTGAGCGAGCGCGCGTACTGCAGGGCACGCGCCGCGGCGAGGTCGTAGCTGTCGACGAGCACGTAGACGACGTTGCGCCGGAGCGGCGTCGCGCTCGAGACGGCCTCGGTGCCCGCACGCAGTGCTTTCTCCTCCGTCGCGTACTGGCGATGCAGGCGGATGAGGCTGAAGTACATGATGGGGCCGAGGACGACGACGATCCACGCTCCCTCGGTGAACTTCGCGATTGCGAAGATCAAGACCACGGCGAACGTCGTCACGGCCGAGATGCTGTTGACGATGATGCCGCGTGTCCGATGCGGCCCCTCCCCGCGCCGGTGGTGCGCCACCATGCCGAGGCCCGCCATCGTGAACCCGGTGAACACCCCGATCGCGTAGAGCGAGACGAGACCGGTGACGTTCGCCTTGAAGATCAAGATGAGCACCAGTGCGACGACGCCCAGGACGATGATCCCGTTGGAGAAGGCAAGGCGATGCCCGCGCTTCGTGAGCTGCCGGGGCAGGTACCCGTCGGTCGCCACGTAGTTGGCGAGGAATGGGAAGCCGTTGAAGCTCGTGTTGCCGCCGGTCCACAGGATCGCCACGGTCGCGAACTGGACGCAGAAGAACAGGACGTGGCCGAATCCCGTGGCACCGAAGATCCCGTTGACCTCCTGGGAGACGACCGTCGGGATGCCGCCACTTCGCGGGAGCGCGTGCATCCACTTCGCCATCAGCGTCGTCGACAGCACGAGGAAGCCGAGGATTGAGCTCATGATGACGAGCGTGACGCGTGCATTTCGACCCTGCGGGCGACGGAACGACGCGACGCCGTTGGAGATCGCCTCGAGGCCGGTGAGCGACGAGCCACCGTTCGCGTAGGCACGGAGCAGCGAGATGAACGCGAGTCCGTAGATCACACCCGTGCCCCGGGTGCCGAACGTGCCGTCGTACAGCTGGCTCGCATGGGGTGTCGGGATCACGTGCAGCGAGCCACCGAAGAACTTCACGTAGCCCACCAGCATCGTGGAGCCAAGGAGGAGCACGTAGAGATAGGTCGGGAGGGCGAACATCCTCCCTGCCTCGCGGATCCCCCGCAGGTTCCCGAAGATCAAGAGGAGCACGATGCCGAGGGTGATCGGGAGGACCCATCCGTTGAGCCCGGGGAACGCGCTCGCGAGCGCGTCAGTGCCTGCGGCGCTTTGCACGGCGACGGTCACCGAGTAGTCGATGAGGAGCGCCACCGCGGCGATCTGGGCCACCTTCGGTCCGAAGTTGTCGCGGGCGACGACGTACGAGCCGCCCGCCGAGGTGTAGAACCCGATGACGTCGAGGTAGCTGAGCGTGACAACCAGCAGCACGCCAAGGATGACGAACGTGATGGGGACGAGCAGGCTGAATGCAGCGAGCCCGATGGCCGGGGTCATCTGGGTCAGCATCTGCTCGGTCCCGTACGCCGAAGACGAGATGCAGTCGGGGGCGAGCACGCCGAGAGCGATCGGTCGGGAGAGCCGCTCGCTCGACAGCTGCTCGGAGGTGAGCGGCTTGCCGAGCAGGAATCGCTTGAGCCGATAGCCGCGCGACTCGGGATACTCGATTGACAGGTTGCGGGCCAGCGACGCCGTGGGCGTGAGACGGGTTGCGGCAGGCTCCGCGTCGATCACGTCACCCACGAGGTCAGCCTAGGTCTGCGCCCTGCGCCCGTTCGGCCCGCTTTACAAGCGACCGTGAATCGTGGTCACATCTCGCGGTGCACGTCGTGGTCGTCGGTTGCGGTCGGGTCGGCTCTGGCGTCGCGGTGCAGCTCGAGTCCCTGGGTCACACGGTCGCGATCATTGACCGGACGAAGCGTGCCTTCGACCGGTTGCCGCCCGACTTCAAGGGGACCAAGGTCATCGGCTCGGGCTTTGACCGCGAGGCACTCGACGCCGCGGGCGCCAAGGACGCCAGCGCGCTCGCGTCCGTCACGAACGGTGACAACTCCAACATCCTGTGCGCCCGCATCGCGAGGGAGAACTACGGGATCGCGAACGTCGTCGCGCGCATCTACGACCCCCGGCGAGCGGTGATCTACCAACGGCTGGGTATCCCCACGGTCCCCACGGTCTCGTGGACGACGACCCAGGTGCTCCGCTGGCTGCTGCCCGAGGACGACTCGGTCGAGTGGCGAGACGCGACCGGGTCGCTGCTGTTCGTGGAGCGGATCCTCCCCGACGCCTGGGCTGGCAAGCGCCTCGAGGAGCTCGACTCGCCCGGCAAGTTCCACGTCGTCTCGGTCATGCGCAGCAACCAGCCGCGACTCGACGTCGCGACGCTCATCGGCCAAGAAGACGACGTGCTGCAGATCGTCGTACTTCGCGACGCGCTCGCCGAGCTCGACGAGCGCCTGGCCAAGGTCGGCTGATGCGAGTCGTCATCGCAGGGGGTGGCAGCGTCGGCATCGCGATGGCCTCGGACCTCCGCGACAACGGGCACGCCGTGCAGGTCCTCGAGGCCGACCCGGCTCGCGCAGAGGTGATTCGCGCCGACCTGCATGGCGTCGACGTGCTCACGTGCGACGCCTGCGAGGTGTCCTCCCTCCAGCGCGCGGGGCTCCGCGACGTCGAGGTCGTCGTCGCGGCGACGGGCGACGACGAGGACAACCTCGTGATCAGCTGGCTCTCGAAGCAGGAGTTCGCCGTCCCTCGCGTCATCTCTCGCGTCAACAACGCGAAGAACGCGTGGATGTTCAACGAGACCTGGGGGGTCGACGTCAGCGTGTCGACGCCGCAACTGCTGACCGCCCTCGTCGAAGAGGCCGTCGCCATCGGCTCGGTCGTCCGGCTCATGCAGCTCGACCGCTCCGGCGCCGCGCTCGTCGAGGTCACGCTCGATGCCGACGCGCCCGCGATCCAGGGCGACCGCACCGTCGCGGACCTCGAGCTGCCCGCCGACGCCCAGATCGTCGCGGTCGTCCGGGACGAAAAGGTGCTCATCCCGAGAGATGACACACGCCTGTCAGAGGGTGATCACGTCGTCGTCCTCGCGACGCACGGCGCCGAACACGAGATCGAGCAGGTCTTCGTCGGGGAGTGACATGCCACACGCGAGTCCAAAGGACCGCACTTGGCGAACTGAGTGCAAATTCGATAACAAATTTGTTGACGACACGACAGCTTCGAGCCGTACGCTGGAAGCGTGCGCGCAGCATTCTTCGACCTTGACAAGACGGTCATCGCTCGCGCCTCTGTCGTGGCCTTCGGCGGACCGCTGCGCCGACGGGGACTCGTCAATCGCCGCACCGTCGCGCGCGCAGTGCTTGGGCAATTGTTGTTTTTGTGGTTCGGTGCCGACGAGGAGAAGATGTCGAAAATCCGCGAGTCGATGCTCGAGGTCTCCGCGGGCTGGGACCGCGACGAGGTGCGCGCGATCGTCGAGGAGACCTTGACCGACGTGATCGAGCCGCTGATCTACGCGGAAGCCCAGGCGCTCATCTCGCTGCACCGCTCCGCTGGCGATCGGATCTGGCTGGTGTCAAGCGCGCCCTCCGAGATCGTCGAGCCCCTGGCCGCGATGCTCGGTGTGGACGGCGCGATCGCGTCCAAGGCCGAGATCGACGAGCTCGGAAGGTACACCGGGAAGATCGCGTTCTACGCCCAGGGCGAGGGCAAGGCGACCGCGATACGCGCGCTTGCCGAGTCGCACCACCTTGACCTCGACGAGTCGAGCGCGTACTCGGACTCGGTCACCGACCTGCCCATGCTCGAGGCGGTCGGGCATCCGTTCGCCGTCAATCCCGATCGAGCGCTCGCAAAAGAGGCCAAGGAGCGCGGCTGGGAGATCCTGCAGTTCTCCAACCCTGTCCGGCTGCGCGACCGCGCCTCGGTGCGGCTGCCCGCCTTCACCGGCGCGCTCGTCTTGGTGGGACTCTTGCTCGCCGGGCTCGGCCGCACGCGCAAGGCTGCCGCGTAGCCAACCGGGCGCACGACAATCTGGGCGCGCCGGACTGCAACGCCTCGCTCGTTGTCCGCACCGCGGTCGCGGCGCGACGGTTACACGGTCAGCAGGTCCCTCGCGCCCGTGTCCGAGGACGGGTGACGGAGCTTGCTCATCGCCCTCGCCTCGATCTGGCGGATGCGCTCGCGGGTCAGGTTGAAGTGCTCGCCGACCTCTTCGAGCGTCCGCGGCTCGCCGCGGTCGAGTCCGAAGCGGAGTCGGAGGATCTCACGCTCGCGCTCGTCGAGCGGCGACAGGAGCCGACGGATCTCCTCGGGCAGCACCGCGATCGCGGCGGCCTCGAATGGAGACTCCGCCGAGCGGTCCTCGACGACGTCGCCGAGCTCGGCGTCCCCGTCCTCGCGCAGCGGCTCAGACAGGCTGAGCGGCTCGGCGCGGAACCGGAGCGCCTCGATGAGCTTGTCCTCGGGCATCTCGCACTCGACGCACAGCTCGCGGATCGTCGGGGGACGCCCGAACTTGAGCTCGAGCCGTGACTGGGCCTTCTGGACTCGCGCGAGCGTGTCGCCCGCGTGCACCGGGAGGCGGATCGTGCGTCCCGTGTTCGCGATGCCTCGCGTGATCGCCTGGCGGATCCANNTTCTCGACGGCGTGCATGAGCCCCAGGTTGCCCTCCTGGATCAGGTCGAGCAATGGAAGGCCCGATGCCTGGTACTTCTTCGCGATCGACACGACGAGGCGGAGGTTCGACTGGACGAACTCGCGCTGCGCGTCGTCGCCCTTCTTCGCGACTCGACGGAGTTGCTGGCGGCGCGACGTCGTGAGCTTCGTGCCCGTTTCGACTTCCTGGGCCGCGCTGCGGCCCTCTTCGATCGCCTGGGCGAGCCGGACCTCGTCGTCCTTGGTGAGCAGGGTGTACTGGCCGATGTCGGTCAGGTAAAGCCGGACGAGGTCCTCATCGTCCCGCTCGATGCGGTCTTTCGCCACGAAGTTCGATCTCCTTGAGAACGCCCGGGCGGCTCTGCCGCCTCCCCCCGTCCCTCCCCATTCGGGGTGGGACGTCACTCTACTGGTGCCGTCAACCCCTCCAGCCGGCTCGTACGCGGTGCCTCGGCACCGCCCGCCGACGACGCACCGAGTGCTGCCCCAACTCGCACGACGGCCTCCAAGGAGCTCGCGCTCGGCGCGGCGTCGTGCGTGAGCCGCGTCGCAATCGAGTCGAGTGTCGTGCTCACGTCGTCGAGGTCGCGGGCGATCAGCGTGAACGCGCGGGCGCGGGGTCCCTCCAACAGCGGCTCGCTCGAGTGTCGCTCCCGCGCGACGTGCACCTCGAGCCAGTCGACGACGAGCGCGAGCGACGACCGGAGCGCAGCCGAGTCCCTGCTCACGACCAACTCGTCGAGGAGGTCCATCGCCTCGTCGGCGCCGTCGGCGCCCTCGTCGACCAGCGTGTCGCGGTCGATGCCGGCGCGCACGGGCAGCACGTCGTAGAGCAGCTCGGCGTGCCATGCGAACACCCCCGCGAGTGGCGCGAGGACGACGGCGAGCTCGGGTGCGACACTTGACGCACCCTGGCCGCACACTTCGAAGAGCCGACGGCTCATGCGGCAGCTCAGCGCGACGAAGCGGTCCGCCGCCGTCGCGGTCGCGTTCACGGTCGCCATGGCGCGCCGTAGCGGTTGGTGATCGGCAGTCGCCGATCCTTGCCGAACGACTTCGCCGTGATGCGCACGCCTGGCGGCATCTGGCGCCGCTTGTACTCCGCGGCGTCGACGAGGCCCACGACGCGCTCGACGAGCGCTTCGTCGTTGCCGTCTGCGATCAGCTCGCCGGCTGTCTTGTCCCCCTCGACGTAGGCGATCAGGACCGGGTCGAGCAGCTCGTAGGCCGGGAGGGAGTCGGCGTCGACTTGGTTCGGGCGCAGCTCGGCCGACGGCGGCTTGGTGATGATCGACTCAGGGATCGGCGGGGGCTCGTTCCGTGCGATCGCCCGTTCGTTCCGATGCCGGCAAAGCTCGTAGACGAGCGTCTTGACCACGTCCTTGATCACTGCGAAGCCACCCGCGGTGTCGCCGTAGAGCGTGGAGTAGCCGGTCGCGAGCTCGGACTTGTTCCCGGTCGTGAGCACGATCGCGCCCGTCTCATTCGAGATCCCCATGAGCACGACGCCCCGGATCCGCGACTGGAGGTTCTCGTCGGTAAGGCCCGCGGGAACCCCGCCCAGCACGCCATCGAGCACCGAGGAGAGCGCGGCATGCGCTGACTCAATGGGCGCGGACACGCACCGCATGCCGAGACGCTGCGCGAGCTCGAAGGCGTCGGTCCTCGAGTGCTCCGAGCTGTACCGCGAGGGCATGGACACGCCGAGCACGCACTCGGGGCCGAGCGCGTCGACGGCGATGACCGACACGAGCGACGAGTCGATGCCCCCCGACAGCGCGATGACCGCGTTCTCGAACCCGTTCTTGTGCAGGTAGTCGCGAGTGCCAACGACGAGCGCCTCGTAGACCTCGGCGATCGGATCGAGCTGTCGGGCGATCACCGGCGGGGCGATCGGCGCGCGGGTCGGGCGGGGCTCGGAGAGCTCGGCCAGGGACACGGCGCCGGTCGCGTCGGGTAGCTCGAGATCGCAGACGAGCAGCGTGGGCTCGAACTGGGGTGCGGCCGCGAGCAGGCGTCCACCCGCGTCGAGGACGAAGCTCGCTCCGTCGAACACGAGCTCGTCCTGGCCGCCGACCAGGTTGACGTAGGCGACGGCGCATCCGGTCTCCGCGCTGCGGTGCTTGAGCATGCTCCGGCGGTCCTCGAGTCGCCCCCTCGAGTACGGCGAGGCGTTGAGCACGACGATCAGCGACGCGCCGGCCGCGGCCAGGGCAGCGGCGGGTCCGCCGTCGATCCAGACGTCCTCACAGATCGCGATGCCGACCGCCGCGCCTGCGACCTCGTAGACGAACGACGGCCCCGTGCCCGGGGCGAACCAGCGCCGCTCGTCGAAGACGCCGTAGTTGGGCAGCTGGCGCTTGGCGACGGCGCCGTGGAGGCGGCCCGCGCCCACGAGCGCCGCGGCGTTCGCCGACCCGCGGTGCGCCGTGCCTACGCCCTCGAGCGCCTCGCCGCGAGCGTCGGTCGGCTCGGCGAGCTCGACCAGCCCCGAGGCGGCGGCGAGTGCGGTGCCCACGACGCCGAGGCAGGCCGGGGAGGCAGCGGCGAGCTTGCCGAGGGCGACGGCCGCGTCCTCGATGAAGCCGTCCTTCAACAAGAGGTCCTCGGGGGGATAGCCCACGAGGGCCAGCTCAGGCGTGACCACGAGGTCGCACCCGAGCTCGCAGCCTTCGCGAAGGGCCTCAAGGACCGCCGCGGCGTTGGCGTCCACGTCACCGACCGTGACGTTGAGCTGGGCGAGCCCGACGCGGATCGTCGCCACGAGGCGAGCCTAACGGGGACGCCCCGGCGCGACGAGACCCTTTTCACACATTGTTAACGCGTGGACGGCGCTTCGCGCGGGCCGAGTTGCGAGACTGGGAGCGTCTGCCGCGAGGTCGGCGCGGACCGAGACGACCGGACCAACCACAAGGAGCAACCGTGCCCTATCAGGCCGAGTACATCTGGATCGACGGGACCGTGCCGTCGCCTCTCGTGCGGAGCAAGACGAGGATCATCGCCGACGGCAAGCAGCCTGGCATCTGGGGCTTCGACGGCTCGAGCACCAACCAGGCGACCGGCAGCAACTCGGACTGCGTCCTGCGTCCGGTGTTCGTCGCGAAGGATCCGCTCCGCGGCGCCAACGACAAGCTCGTCATGTGCGAGGTGCTGAACACGGACATGACCCCGCACGTCTCGAACACGCGCGCAGCGTGCGCCGAGACCGCGAAGACGTACGCCGCGTTCGAGCCGTGGTTCGGCATCGAGCAGGAGTACACCTTCATCCAGAACAACCGCCCCTACGGCTGGCCCGAGCACGGCTACCCCGCGCCGCAGGGCCCGTACTACTGCGGCGTCGGCGGCGACAAGATGCCCGGTCGCGAGATCGTGGAAGCGCACACCGCCGCGTGCATCAAGGCCGGGATCGCGATCGAGGGCACCAATGCCGAGGTGATGATGGGGCAGTGGGAGTTTCAGATCGGCGTGCTCGCCCCGCCGCTGATCGGCGACCAGCTGTGGATGGCGAGGTGGCTGCTCTTCCGCATCGCCGAAGACTTCGGCGTGTTCGCCACGCTCGAGCCCAAGCCGATGCTCGGCGACTGGAACGGCGCGGGCGCGCACACGAACTTCTCGACCAAGGCGATGCGCGCACCTGGTGGCTGGGACGCGATCATCGCAGGGTGCGAGGCGCTGAAGGGCCGGGTCCGCGAGCACATCTCGAACTACGGCATCGGCATCGAAGAGCGGCTCACCGGCGCTCACGAGACCGCGAGGTTTGACAAGTTCAGCTACGGCACGTCGGACCGCGGCGCGTCGATCCGCATCCCGTGGGGCACGGCGCGCGACAAGCGCGGCTGGCTCGAGGACCGTCGACCGAACGCGAACATGGACCCCTACGTCGTGAGCCGCCTGATGGTCGAGACCGTGTGCGGCGCCGCCAGCGCGAACCCGCGGCGCGGCGCCGCACGCAACGGCAAGGCGACGACGGGCGCGACGTCGACCCGCGCGCGGGCGAAGCAGCCGGTTGCCGCTAAGCGCGCACGCGCGACCAAGGCGACGAAGCGACTCGCTAAGGCGAGCTGAACCCGCGTCCTCGCCGGCGAGGGCACAGCGAGGACCTGCGACAATGGCGTCGGTGAGCGAGCAGCAGGCCAACTACGTCCTTCGCGTCGTCGAGGAACGACGGATCCGGTTCGTCCAGCTGTGGTTCACCGACGTCCTGGGGCGCCTCAAGGCGTTCCACGTGACCCCCGCTGAGCTGGAGGACGCCCTCGAGGAGGGCATGACCTTCGACGGCAGCGCGATCGACGGCTTCTCGCGCGTCCAGGAGGCCGACGTGCTGGCGAAGCCCGACCTCGACACGTTCCAGCTCCTGCCGTGGCACGCCGAGGGCGAGGGCGTCGCCCGCGTCTTTTGTGACATCGCGACCGTCGACGGGGCCCCGTTCGAGGGCTGCCCCCGCAACCGGCTGCGCCGGATCCTCGACGGCGCGCACGACGAGGGCTTCACGTTCTTCGTCGCCCCCGAGCTCGAGTTCTTCTACTTCGACTCGCTCGAGCCCGCCGGCCCGCCGCGTCCGGTCGACCTCGGCAGCTACTTCGACCTGGGCACCGACAACGTCGCCGGGCGCCTTCGCCGCGACACGGTGCGGACACTCGAAGAGATGGGCATCCCCGTCGAGCACGCCCAGCACGAGGACGCGCCGGGCCAGCACGAAATCGACCTGCGCTACACCGACGCGCTGACCATGGCCGACACGGTCATGACGGTGCGCCATGTGGTGAAGGAGCTCGCCCGCCAGGCTGGCGTCGCGGCGAGCTTCATGCCCAAGCCGCTCGCCGGCGTGCAGGGTTCGGGCATGCACACGCACCTGTCGCTGTGGCGCGACGACACGAACGCGTTCGTGGGCGACGACGACCGCTACGGACTCTCGCCGCTCGCGCACCAGTTCATCGCGGGCCTGCTCACCCACGCAAAGGAGATCACCGCGATCACCAACCAGTGGGTCAACTCCTACAAACGGCTCGTCCCGGGCAACGAGGCGCCGGTGCACGTCAGCTGGGCCCGCAACAACCGCTCCGCGCTCGTGCGCGTCCCGACGGTGAAGAGGACCAAGGTCACCTCCACGCGCCTCGAGTACCGCGCGCCGGACTCCGCGGCGAACCCGTACCTGTGCTTCGCGGTGATCCTGGCGGCGGGCATGGCGGGCATCCGCGGCGGCTACGAGCTGCCGCCCGAGGCGGCGGGCAACCTGTTCACGCACACCGAGGACAGCGACCTGCCGATGCTGCCGACCAGCTTGAAGGAGGCGGCCGACACGATGGCCGGCTCAGAGCTCCTGCACGAGACGCTGGGCGAGCACCTGGTCGAGTGGTTCCTGCGCAACAAGCGAGCCGAGTGGGCCGCCTATGCCGAGACGGTCACGCCCTTTGAGCTCGACCGGTACCTGCCGCTGCTGTGAGTGGCCACGACGCCGAGAGGACGCGCACCGCCGCGTGCATCCCCGCACTCACCGACGAGCTGGCGGCAGCGGGCCGACTCGCGGGACTGCGCGCCGAGGCCGTCGCCGACGTCGCGGCGCTTGCGGCTCGCCTGACGGCCGCACCCAACGACATCGCCGCGGTCGTGGTCGACGCGACGAGCTGCTCGCCGGCCGACGCGATGGCGGCCTGCAAACTGCTGCGCCGCCTGGACCCTCCGTTCGCCCCGATCCTCGTGGTCGTGGGCATGGACCAGCTCGACGAGCTGTCGCTCAGAGACGAGCTGTTCGACGACTTCGCGGTCCAGAGCGCCGACCCGCGCGAGCTCGCCGCTCGCCTGCGACACGTGCTCGTGCGCACCGGTTCGACCGCAGCGAGCTCGGTGGTCGAGCACGCCGAGCTGACCGTCAACCTCGAGAACTACCAGGCGGCGGTCGCCGGCCGCGCGCTTGACCTCACGTACATGGAGTACGAGCTGCTCCGGTTCTTCGCGACGAACCCAGGGCGCGTCCTCACGCGAGAGACGCTGCTCAACCGAGTGTGGGGCTACGAGTACTACGGGGGCGCGAGGACCGTCGACGTCCACGTCCGCCGGCTGCGCGCGAAGCTCGGCGAGGAGCACGCGCACCTGATCTCGACGGTGCGCAGCGTCGGCTACCGGTTCGGCTGACCGGTCCACTCAGCCAGCGGTGCTCGCCCAGAGCTCGACTTCCACACGAGCCGCGAGCGGCAGGGCCGCGACCCCGATCGCGGTCCGCGCGGGGCGATGGTCGCCGAAGAAGCTGACCCACACCTCGTTGCACGCCGCGAAGTCCCCCATGTCGACAAGGAAGAGCGTGGCCTTGATCACCTGGTCCTTGCGCACGCCGGCGGACTCCAAGAGGGTCGCCGCGTTCTCGAGCGCCTGGGTGAGCTGGGCGGTCGTGGAGGCGTCGACGAGCACGGGCGCGCCGTTTGGGCCAGGGACCAAGCCGAGCTGGCCGGAGGTCACGACGAGGTCGCCCGCTCGGACGATCGGGCTGTAGGGACCAACTGTTGGGGTCATGATGCTCCTCACCGGCGCGTGGGCCAACGTGGGCCGGTGCCCTCAGCAAACCACACCGCGCCCAGCGCGGCCGCGAATGCTGCGGTGCCGACCGCGACGGGCGGCGAGTCCGACTGCCCCACGTCGACGGCGACGTGGGGGAACGAACGAGCCGGCGTGATGCCGAACGACCGAATCGTGAGGTCGACCGGCGTGCCCTCGACGTCGAGGGCGATCCCTTCGCTGGTGACCATCGAGAACGCCTGGTGCACCGCGCCGATGACGTAGCTGCGCATCGTCGCGCCACAGATCGGGTCGCCCGCGTCGACGGCGGCCACGATCCCCTCGCCCGTCACGCGAACCGTCGCGCGAGCTCCATCGACTGCCACCTCGCAGGACCCGTCAGGGGCCGCGCGGAGAACGGCCAGGGCGGCGAGCACCTCGGCGAGCCCCGCGCCGCGGTGCGTGGCGCCGACGCGGGGGCCGGTCACCTCGACGACTTCCACGAGCGCCCTCGGCACGGCGATGCGAATCACGTCGCACACCGCGTCGAGGGAGTCCGAGCCCTGTGTCCAGCCGAGCCGGACGACGCCGGAGCCGTCGCGGCGCAGGCCGATCGACATCGGGGGTCGCTTGGCGCCGCGCAGCACCACGGCCTCTCGTGTCCATCGTGCGGCCACGGCGACGCCGTGCTCGGCGGTGAGCCGGGCGGCGTCGGCGGCGACCGGCGAGCGGCGCTTCGCGCCGAACGCGCCGGCGTTGCCGAAGGGGGAGGCAGGCTCGCCGCCGGGCTTGCACCAGCTCGCGTCGGGCTCGAGGTACGCAGGCTCGACCCAGGTCGTCTGGAGGACGATCTCGAAGTCCCCGTCGGCGATCGCGACGGGGTGCGAGAGCGCGACCGTTGAGTTCCGGCCCTGCCGGGCACCGGCCCGGTGTCGTGCCGCCGCGGCGCTGTGTGCAACCTCGTAGCCGCGGGCGCCCGTCGCGATCGCGACGAGGCACGAGCCGGGCCGTGTGTCGTCCGCGAACGGGGCGAGGCCCGCGACGACGGCGGGGCCGGCGAGCTGGGTCGTCCCGCTCTCGAGCGTCGCGCGCCGCGACGCCCCCGCCTCGTCGCGAGGCGGTCTCATGGGCGCCACGCCGAAGGCGGCGAGGGCTGCCTCCACGATCGGCTGGAACCCCGTGCACCGGCACAGGTGCGCGGCGAGCGCGGCGTGCACCTGGCGCTCGTCGACCTGGCCTCGGCGACCGAGGGCGGCGAGCCGAACGACGATGCCCGGCGTGCAGAATCCGCACTGGGACGCACCGGTTGCGTCGAAGGCCTCGACAAGCCGTGCTCGCACTGCGGGATCGAGTCCGGACAAGGTCGTGACCTCGCGTCCCTCGACGCGGGCGACCGGGGTCACGCACGAGACCCGGGGCTGGCCGTCCACGAGCACGGTGCAGCAGCCGCACTGGCCCTGGGGTGCGCACCCGTCCTTCACCTCGGTCAGGCCGAGCGTGTCGCGAAGGGCGTCAAGCAGGGTGCCGGCGGCGTCGACGTCGACGTGGGCGCCGTTGACCCGGAAGGAGACGGCCCGAGCCGCCAAGGACGGGTCGGTCAGCTGAAGGAGCTGCCGCAGCCGCAGGTCTGGGTCGCGTTCGGGTTCGTGATGTGGAACCCCGCGCCCTGCAGGCCGTCGGCGTAGTCGAGCGAGGAACCGATGAGCAGGGCCGCGCTCTTCTCGTCGACGACGACTCGGACCGACCCGAAGGTGCGCACCAGGTCGTCGTCAGCAACCTCGGTGTCGAAGAACATGTCATAGGAGAAGCCCGAGCACCCGCCCGGCTTGACCGCGACGCGCAGCGCGAGCTGCTCGGCGTCCGCCTCGGCCGCGAGGAGCTCGGCGACCTTGGTCACGGCGGTATCCGTGAGCGTGATCGGCTCCTTCTTGCGGGTGATTGAGACTGTGGCGGTGCTCGACATAGCGCCTCCTTGAGACCTGTCGGTGGGCGCACCTCTGCGCCCGCCGCCCCCGAATCGTAGCGGCGATCGCCGCGATCTGGCGCAGCACCCCCGTTAGGGTCGACGTGGTGACGACGACGCTCGACGCCAGTGTCCTCGCACGCCTTGGGGGCGTGGTCGACCCCGAGCTGGGCGCGGACATCGTGACCCTGGGCATGGTGACCGGGGCGTCGATCGACGAGGCGGGGATCGCGACGGTCGCCATCGGCCTCACGACCGTCGGCTGCCCGCTGCGGGCACGCTTGGAGCGCGACGTCCGTGCCGCGCTGGCCGGGCTCGACGGCGTGCGCGAGGTCGTCGTCGAGATGGGCCTCCTCGATCCTGCTGCCAAGGCCGCGCTCATGGACATCGCCCGGCGAGCCGCCCAGGACCGGTCCCCGACGACGACCATCCCGGGCACCGTGCCGGTCCTCGCGATCGGGTCGGGCAAAGGAGGGGTCGGCAAGTCCTCGGTGACGGCGAACCTCGGGGTTGCGCTGGCCGCCCGGGGCCACGTCGTCGGGATCATCGACGCGGACGTCGGGGGCTTCTCGCTCCCCCGGCTCCTCGGCATGTCGGGGCCCCTTGCGGCAAAGGGCGGGCGGCTCGTGCCGCGCTCCAAGCCCGTCGGCGAGGGCGAGCTGCGTGTCGTGTCGATGGGGTTCCTTGCCGAAGAAGCCCAGGCACTCCTCTGGCGCGGGCTCATCCTTAACAAGGCGGTGCAGCAGTTCATCGAGGACGCCGACTGGACGGGCATCGACTACCTCTTGGTCGACCTGCCCCCCGGGACGAGCGACGTGCCCATGGGCCTCGCACGCACGCTCCCCCAGACGGGACTGCTTTTGGTCACGACCCCGCCGCTCGCCGCCCAGCTCGTCGCCGCTCGCGCCGGCGATCTCGCGAGGCGCGCGAACCTCCGCGTGCTGGGCGTAATCGAGAACATGAGCTCGTTCGTCTGCGAGCACGGGACCAGCTACGAGCTGTTCGGCGCAGGAGGGGGGGCCCGCCTCGCCGAGCAGCTGCACGTCGACCTGCTCGCCTCGGTGCCCTTCGACCCCGCGCTCGGGGCCGGTGCGGACGAGGGCGAGGCGGCCGCGCTCACCGACACTGCCGCAGGGCGCGCGCTCCGTGAACTGGCGCGGCTCGTCGCGACCGAGCTCGCACCGCCCCCCGGCGCGCAGGGCTGCACGGCGCGTCTCTTGGACGCCCTGGAGCGCGTCGTCGAGCGAGCCTGAGCGTCTAGGCCGCGGTGGTCGCGGTGAAGACGGCCTCGGGGTCGTCGCGGTGCGACGACGAGGATGCCGCACCCTCCTCCACCAAGGCGCGCAGGTGCGCCCAGCACGTCGCCGTGGCAACGACGTCGCGGTCGCTTCCGACGTCGGCATAGGCGAACGGCCGCAGCTGCGCGGGCGTGCCCGGCCCGTGCTCGCGGAGCGCATCGAGCACGACGGTGCCACGGGCTCGACGGTGCACGATGATCGCCTCGATGACCGCAGCGGGTGACTCGAGCACGCGGCCGTGACCGGGCGCCAGGCGGCGCACGCCGTCGGCGTCGCGGATCCGCTCGAGCGATGAGAGGTACGCGCCCAGGTCGCCGTCAGGGGGTCCGATGACGACCGTCGAGCCCTGCATCACGTGGTCGCCCGTGAACAACCACCCCGAGGCCGGCGCGAAGAAGCACAGGTGGTCCGACGCGTGCCCCGGCGTGTGCCACGCGACGAGCACGTCAGGGCCCGCCGCGAGCTCGGAGCCCTCCGTGATCGCGACGTCGACGTCGAGCTGGTCGTGACCGAGGCCGACGACCGGCGCGCCGACGGCGTCGGCGAGCAGTCGTGCCGCGGGGGCATGATCGCGGTGGTGGTGCGTGACCGCGATCGCCGCGACTCGACGACCGGCAATGAGACCGCGCAGTGCGTCAAGGTGCGAGTCGATGGCCGGGCCAGGGTCGATGACCACGACCTCGCTGGTCCCGACGAGGTAGGCGTTGGTCCCCGGGCCCGTCATGATCGAGGGGTTCGGCGCGGTGATCCTCGTCACCGTCTCGTCGAGCGCGACGGGCTCGCCGGGCTCGCACGCCGGGCCAACCGCGAGATCGGGGAGCGCCACGGGTTGCGTCACGTCGCGGTGGGCTCCCGTGACGCGGCGGTGATGTCGGCGTTCGCGATCGAGTCCGCTTCGACGTCGCGCGCGGCCTCGGAGTGCTCGTCGTAGCCGGCATCGCCAGGCAGGAGGATCCGCACGCCGGTGCCGTCCGTCACGATGCGCGGCTCGATGGCCGAGATCGCCGTCGCGCGCCTCGCCGCGTCGAGCAACGCCGCCGACGACCCGAAGCGCTCGATGGCCTCCAGGTTCTTGATGGTCGGCAAGATGAGCTGCATCTCGCCGCGGCGATGCTTGTCGAGCGCCTCGGTCGGCGTGACCCAGGTGTTCGCGACGAGCTCCTTGTCGTCGTGCACGGGCACCTGGTCGACGGGTGCGGCCGCGACGAAGAACCTGGTGTCGTAGCGACGCGGGGGTCCGACGGGCGTGATCCAGTGCGCGAAGTAGCACATCGCCGAGGTGTCGAGCACGAGGCGCTCGGTCGCGAGGACGTCGATGAACCGGCGCGTGCCGTCGTTCACCTCGTGGCGATGCGACTCGAAGCGCGCCGTCACCGCGGGGTCCGCCATGTCGATCGGCCCGCCGTCCTCGCGCGTCGCGAGCAGGAGTCCGGCCTCCTCGAACAGCTCACGCGCGCACGCGATCCAGTAGGAGAGGCCCCCCTGGTCGAGCCCGAGCAACGACGACGCACGCGCGTCGTCGAGATCCCGGCAGCGAGACGCCGCCTCGTCGCTCGAGTCGTGGGGGTCGACGCCACCCCCGGGGAAGACGTACGCGCCGCCGACGAAGTCGCTCTTCAGGTTCCGCAACAACATAAGAACTTCGTATGTCGACTCGGGACGATCCCGCACGACGATGACCGTTGCGGCAGGACGTGGTGCACCGGTGCCGGTCATCACCTCAACCTACCGAGCGATGCAGTCTGGCCCCGCCGGGCGCTGACTATCCTGCTGGCGGGCGGTGCGGGCTGACGCGGAAGGACTGATGTGACGTTGGACTCAGGAGTCCCGGCATGGTGAAGCGCCGTCGGAAGAGCAACGGCTCGCTGATGTGGGCCGCGATCGGGCTCGTGGTCGTGGTCGTGCTCGCGGTCGTCCTCGTGACGACGCTGAGCTCGAGCGGGCTGCAGCAGACCTACTTCGGACCGACGTCACCCACCATCCTCGCGGAGGTCCAAGGCGTGCCCGCCTCGGTGTTCAACGCGGTCGGCGTGACCTCCCCGTCCGTGACCGTGGCAGCGCTGCTGTCCCCCAAGACTGCCCAGCCACCGCTGACCTACACGGTCGGCGGGAAGAAGCTTCCCGGCGTGGTCTACCTCGGCGCCGAGTACTGCCCCTACTGCGCGGCGACCAGGTGGGGCATCATCGTCGGGCTGTCGCGCTTCGGTCACTTCAACAGGCTCTACGACATGCTCTCTTCGTCCACCGACGTTGACGCCAGCACCCCGACGTTCAGCTTCGTTGGCAAGAAGCCGACTGACGTGGTCACCTACACCTCCAAGTACATCGTGTTCCGGCCCTACGAGACCCTTGACCGCAACAGCAAGGCGTTCATGATCCTGCCGCCGGACGTCCAGACCATCTCCTCCACCTACGAGCAGAGCGGGATCCCGTTCATGGACATCGACAACCACTGGTTCATCACGGGCACCGAGTACGACCCGGGGGCGCTCGCGAACTCGTCGAGGGCGGCAATTGCCGCAGGACTCCAGACCTCCAGCATCCCGGTCACCCAGGCGATCATCGCGACGGCCAACTACGTCGCGGCGGGCATCTGCGCGGCCACCCATTCCCAGCCGGGGTCCGTCTGCCACTCGAGCGGTGTCCTCGCAGCTGCCAAGGTGATGGGGACCAAGCTCTGAGCCCGACATGGTGATCGCCCTTCGAAAGGTCGGCGCACTGAGGAAGGGGACCGTCGAGCCCGCGCCCTCCTGGGTCGTCGTGGTCACCTGGCTCCTGGCGATCATCGGGCTCGGCATCTCGACGTACCTCACGGTCGTGCACTTCGACACCGGCATCCAGATCGCCTGCTCCGACAAGGGCGGGATCAACTGCCTGAAGGTGACGACCTCTGGCGAGTCGTACTTCCTCGGCATCCCCGTGGCCGTGCTCGGTCTCTTCCAGTACGTCGCGATGGTCGGGCTGTGCTCCCCGTGGGCATGGCACTCCCTGCGGCGCGAGATCCACCTCGCGCGGCTCGCCTTCGCCGTCGTCGGCATGGGCTTCGTTTTGTGGCTCTTCTCCGCGGAGGCACTGATCATCAAAGCCTTCTGCCTGTGGTGCTCGGGCGTGCACGTGGTCACGTTCATCATGCTCATCTGCGTGATCCGGACCGTGCCGGCCATGCTCGGCTGGACCGAGCCCGCCGAGGACGCCGGGACCGCCGCGTAGCGAGCGGACGGTAACTTTCGTCCTCGCAGACGACGGGAGCCGCCGTGCCCGAGCACGATGACGCAGGAGGTGAGGGCGACGACGCGCCCGTCCCGATCGTGCATCCCGACCCGCGTTCTGACATCCAGCCCGTGCACGCGCACGTCGCGCTGTGGTCGTGGCTCGGGCTCGGTGTCGTCGTCGCGCTCCTCGGCACCTTGCTGCTGGTCAAGGTCATCGGCGGCTCCGACCTCGCCGGGACCGTGCGTGCCGCGACCTCGCCGCAGATCCTCCAAGAGGTGACCAGCGTTCCGAGGTCGGTCACCGACGCCGTCGGGGTCGCCTCGCCGACGGTCCCGGTGCACCCGCCGACCGTCGTGTCGGCGCGTGGACCGCTTCTCGTCGCGCGCGCCTCGAACGGCGCGCGGTTGCCCGAGGTGCTCTACCTCGGTACAGAGTTCTGCTCGTTCTGCGCCGCGGAGCGCTGGCCCCTCATCGTCGCGCTCTCGAGGTTCGGGAGCTTCGACACGCTCTTCGACATGCAGTCCTCGCCTGTCGATTACGCGCCGGGGACTCCCACCTTCACGTTCTTCGGCACGTCCTACGAATCCACGTACGTCGTGTTCCGCCCGTTCGAGGTGCAGTCCGACGTGCTCGGCCCGCGTGGCTACGACGAGCTGATGCGGGTCTCTGGCGCGGTGCGAGCCGTGCTGGCACGACTCGACCCGACGTCCACGTATCCCTTCGTCGACGTGGCGAACCGCGTCGTCGTGCGCCAAGCAGGCCTGAGCCCCGAGACGCTGGCGGGACTCACTCGAGACGGGATCGCCGCGCGCCTCGCTGATCCGACGAGCGCGGTGACCCAGGCGATCCTCGTGGCGGCGAACGAGCTCACCGCGTCCATCTGCGACGTCGACGGCGAGCGGCCGGGCGCGGTGTGCGCCTCGATCGGCGTGCGCGAGGCCGACTCGCTGCTGGGCCTCCCCGGCTAGCGGGGGCTCAGCTCGCTTGTCGTTCCGAGATCGAGCGTCGCTCGAGCTCGGTCGTGCCACCCCAGATCCCGTGTGCCTCACGGATCTTCAACGCGTACTGGAGGCACTCGGGTGCCACGGCGCACGACGCACAGATTGCCTTGGCGTCGCGCTCGCGCGCGGCACGCTCCTCTTTGCGCTCGGGGGCCGGAGGCGGGAAGAAGAGCTCCGCCTTCGGTCCCTTGCAGGCAGCATGGCGCTGCCACTCCTCCACAACGACAGCCATCGCCCCACCCCCACCCATCGCCTTACCCCTACGTTCCGGCACCCTCCTCGGACTCGAAACCGTACAGAGGGTTAAAACTTCCGACAAGGCCTCTGAACAGGACTTCTTCAACGGACGATTTGTCACCGCGCGGTACCCTCCGGCCGTGGACCCTGTCGCGTTCTTCGAGCGCTCCACCGTCCTCGTCGTGGCGGGCAAGGGCGGCGTCGGAAAGTCCACCGTCAGCGCGTCGATCGCCGTGGCTGCCGCGTCGTGCGGCTTGCGCGTCCTCGCCGTCGAGCTCGAGGGCCGAGGCGAGCTCCCGCGGGCCCTGGGGCTCGACGGGACGCTCACCTGGGACGAGCGCGAGGCGATCGAGGACCCCTCGGAGGGCTCGGTCACGGCAAGAAGGATCCGGCCCGACGACGCCCTCGTCGAGTGGCTGGGGGCCCACGCCCTGGGGCCGGTCGTGCGGCGTCTTCGCACCTCGGGCGCGCTCGAGGTCGTGGCGTTCGCGATCCCGGGGATCCGCGAGGTCCTGGTGCTCGGCAAGCTCAAGGCGCTCGAGCGGACGGGGGACTTCGACCTCGTGGTCGTGGACGCGCCCGCGACGGGCCACGCGATCACGCTGCTCACGTCGCCGGCGGGGCTCAGCGGCATCGCGAGGGGCGGCCCGGTGCGTCGCAACGCAGAGGAGGTCACCCAGATGCTCGGCGACCCCGCGCGATGCCGCGTCGTGCTCGTCACGCTCCCTCGCGAGCTCGCCGTCGACGAGACGATCGAGGCGGCCTTCGAGGTGGAGGACCGGGCGGGCGTCAAGCTGTCCGAGGTCATCGTCAACCAGTACGTCGCGCCGGACGCCGCACTCGACGAGCCGCTGAGCGCCGAAGACGCCGCCGTGCTCGCGCCCTCGATCGCCGACGCGGTCGAGGCCTCGCGCCGCTTTGCGTCCTCCCGACAGCACGCGGCAGCCGACGAGGTCGACCGCCTCGCCCAGGCGCTCCCGTTGCGCCAGCTCACGCTGCCACGTATCGAGGCCGCCCGGATCGGACTCGCCGAGACCCGCACGCTCGCCGGCGCGCTGCTCGCCCAGATCCGCGGGATGGAGGCGTCGCCGTGAGTGGCGTGCTCGACGCGGTCGAGACCAATCCCGTCGTCATCGTCTGCGGGGCCGGCGGGGTGGGCAAGACGACCGTGTCGGCGGCGATCGGCATCGGGCTCGCGCGACGCGGTGCGAACGTGTGCGTGCTCACGGTGGACCCCGCTCGCCGCCTCGCGGGCGCGCTCGGGATCGACTCGTCGAACGACGTGCCCGTCGAGGTCCCCGGACCGTGGCCCGGTCGGGTGCACGCCGCGCAGCTGCACGCGGCCACCACGTTCGACGCCCTCATCACGCGGCACGCGACGAGTGACACCCAGGCCGCCGCGATCCGGCGCAATCCCCTCTACCGGTCGCTCGCGAGCGCGCTCGGCGGCACCCAGGAGTACATGGCGATGGAGCGCCTCTACGAGCTGCACCACAGCGGCGACTTCGACGTCGTCGTCGTCGACACGCCTCCGACGCGCAGCGCGCTCGAGCTCCTGGACGCCCCCGAGCGGCTCTTGCGGTTCCTCTCGCACCGCGCGGTCCGGGGTCTGCTCGCCCCGACCAGGCTGTCGCTGCGCGCGGTGTCCGCGGCGACGACGGCCCTGCTCCGCGGCGTCGCGGCCGTCGTGGGCGGCGAGCTGGTGGACGACGCCGTCGAGTTCTTCCGCGCGTTCTCCGGGATGCAGGAGGGGTTCGCCGAGCGCGCCGCGGACGTCCAGGACCTGCTCGTCGCCGAGTCGACGGGCTTCGTCCTCGTCACGACCCCGACGACCGACGCGGTGGAAGAGGCCGCCTGGTTCACCGAGCACCTCTCGTCGCGCGGGGTGCGGCCGACCGCCGCGGTCGTCAATCGCTGCCACCCGAGCTTCACGAACGCCGACATCGCGGCGATCCCGACGGTCACCCGGCGCGCGAGCGTGCTGCTCGAGGTGCTGCGCACAGGCGAGCACGCCGCGCGCGAGGACGCCCGGGTGGTCGCGCTGATCGCCGAGCGCTTCGGGCGGTCCAACGTATCGGCGGTCCCGATGTCGGCCGCGCCCGCGCGCGACGTCGGCGGGCTCGGCACCATCGCCGACGCGCTCGCCCGTTGAGCCACGCACGAGCAGGAGTCTCGGCGGCGAGTCCAGTACGATCCGAGCGATGGCACTCGTGCTCGTGGCGAGCGACCTGCCCTCGCTTCGAGCCAGCGTGCGGGCGACCTTGGAGGGCCCCGAGCTCGAGATCGTCGAGGCCTCGAGCGGCCCCGAGGCGATCACGGTGGCCGTCGACCAAGAGGTAGAGCTTGCCATCCTCGACATGCAGATCGGCGCGATGGGAGGCGTCGCGATCTGCTCGGAGCTGCGAAACCTCGAGTCCTATGACGCGGCGCTGCACGTCCCGGTGCTCATGCTCCTCGACCGCCGTCCCGACGTGTTCTTGGCCCGGCGCTGTGGCGCCGAGGGCTTCTGCGTGAAGCCGCTCGCACCGGTGCGCCTGCGGCGCGCGGCGCGGATCGTCCTCGGGGGTGGCACCTTTGAAGACGACGCCTGGCGGCCCGTGACCGTCGGTCAGCCGAGCGCGTCCGCGCATGGCTGACGCCGGGAAGGACGCCCAGGGCTCACGCGGCCGACTCCGCCGACACCGCGTCGACGACGAGCCCGCCCAGGTCCAGGAGCGACTCATCGTCGAGCGGCTCGGCACGCTGCGCGAGACCGAGCTGAAGGACGTGATGACCCCGAGGGTCGACGTCACGTTCCTGTCCATGCCCGTGACCCCCGAGGCCGTCGCCGATGCCATCCGTGACAGCGGCCATCGTGCGTTCCCCGTCGCGCTCAACGACGAGCTCGATGACGTCGACGGCGTGCTGTTCGTGAGCGACCTGTTCCGCAGCTCGAAGGGCGCGCGGTCGCTCCCCACGTCGCTGCCCGACACCAACGAGATCTCGCGGAAGGTGCGGCGACCTCCGCTGCTCCTGCCCGAGTCGATGGGCGTGCTCGAGGCGCTCGCCGAGATGCGAGCGAGGCGACGCACCTTCGCGGTCGTGCTCGATGAGTACGGCGGGGTCGCGGGCGTGGCCACGCTGCGCGACCTGCTCGAGCCGCTCGTGGGCGACCTGTCCGACGAGTTCGACGAGGACGAGGAGCCCGAGTTCGCGAGGATCGACGCCAACCGCTGGCTGATCGATGGCCAGGCGGGTATCGACGACGTGGCGCAGCACCTGGGCGTGGTGGTGCCGGAGGGCGACTACGTGACCATCGGCGGGTTTCTCCTCGAACGCCTCGATCGGATCCCCGAGCCGGGCGACACGGTGAACGTCGACGCCTGGGAGCTGCGCGTCCAGTCGATGGACAGGCGCCGGATCACCGAAGTGGTCGCGCGGCGCACCGCGCCGGCGACGCCCGACCTGACGACCTAGTACAGGTCGGCGTCGGTCAGGCGCTCACCGCGACGGGCTCGTGCGTGCTCTGGACCACACCGCCCGCGCGCTCGGAGGTGATC
Source organism: Acidimicrobiaceae bacterium (assembly GCA_003162395.1). Classification (GTDB taxonomy): domain Bacteria; phylum Actinomycetota; class Acidimicrobiia; order Acidimicrobiales; family RAAP-2; genus Palsa-459. Next base: position 39,104 of record PMON01000047.1, on the reverse strand, counting down.
GCGTACTTCGTGACGAGCCCCTGGCTGCCGGCGTCGAAGCTCACGGCACTCGGACGCGCACCGAGCAGCCCGAGCGAGATCAGCCGGCTGCCGACGAGGCCCCACAGCTGGTAGGTGCGACCGGCGGGCAGCGCCGGCAGGGCGTCGTTCACGAGGAACGCCGTGCCAGTTGGCAGCACCGCGATCTCGGCGAGCCGACCCGTGGCGATCGACGAGCTCAGCACGACGTGCTGGGCGGCGGGGTCTTGGAGCGCACGGTGCGCCGCGAGCGACACCTGTTGCTGGAGCGTCGTGCCTTGGAGCCGACCAACTCGGTCCTCGAGGCGGACCACCTGGACGGCGAGCGCGGCAATGAGGACCACGACCGCGGCGGTCGCAAGGAGGCGCACCCGCGGTGTCGCCCCTCGGCGTGCCGATCGCGCCGCACGCAGCGAGGCGAGCTCGTCGCCATTCGTCGGCGCACTCAAGGCCGGCGAGGCGGAATCGAGCTGCGCTGCGATGCGCGCCCACAGGTGCGCCGGTGCGTCCCCCCCGGTGTTGGCGAGCATGGCGGTCATCTCGTGGTGCTCGTCGACCTCGGTCGCGCAGGTCGTGCACGTGGCGAGGTGCCCGCGGATCTCGAATGCCTCTTGGTCGTCGACGGCGTCGAGCGCGAAGGCGCCGAGGAGCTCGCGGATCTCGTCGTGCGTGCTCACGTCGCCGACACCCCTTGCTGGCGCAGCGAGGCTCGGAGGCGCATGAGGCCGCTGCGGATCCGGGACTTGATGGTCCCCTCCGGCGCGCCGAGCGTGGTGGCCACCTCTCGATAGGTCATGCCCTCGAAGTACGCCATCTCGATGGCCACTCGCTCGTCGGCCGGCAGGGCGGCGACGGCCCCTTGGACCTTGTCGGCCGTCGCGAGGTCGACGACGAAGTGGTCGAGGTCATAGCCCGCCAGCGCAGTGTCCGCGGCGCTGCGCCGCTCCCTCGTGCGCCGTGCGGTCTCGGTGCGAACCAGATCGACCGACCGGCCGTGCGCGCGGGTGACGAGGAGCGTCCGGAGGCTGCCTCGCCCCGCGTCGAACTGCTCGGGCCGACGCCACAGGTCCAAGAACACGTCCTGGGTCACCTCGTCAGCGAGGTCGACGGAGTTGAGGACACGGCGCGCGAGGTTGTGCACGGACGCGCCGTGGCGGCGATAGGCCTCCGCGAGCGCGCGCTCGTCGTCGAGCCCGAGCGCCTCGCAGAGCTCGGAGTCGCTCAGCAGCTCGAGATCGTCCATCGCCCTAGTTTCTTCGTTGCGGAACCACGTTCGGATTTGTGGTCGTGGGAGGTTCCACGGTGGCGGATCCTGCTGGCCGACCGCTCGGACGATACCCCGAGCAGTGTCGCTGCTCGCCAGCGAGCCCCGCAGTCGGCTCGTCTAGGCTCGAAGTCCCGCGGGGCAACCCGCGACGGGCTGTGGCGCAGCTTGGTTAGCGCGCTGCGTTCGGGACGCAGAGGTCCCCGGTTCAAATCCGGGCAGCCCGACCAGATCAGTAGTTGTAGAGCCCCAAGGGGCTGCGCCTGGACACCCCGCCGCTCGCGGTCACCTCGACGTAGACCGACCCCGTCCCTGCCGGGGCCGTGACCACGATCTTGGTCGACGACTCGACCGCGACCTGGGTCGCCGCGCGAGTGCCGAAGTGGACCCACGCCACGTGGGTGAAGCCCGTCCCGCGGATCGTGACACGCGTCCGCCCGGTGCTCGGGCCCTTGCTCGGCGAGAGCGACGTGACCGTGGGCGCAGGCAGGACCATCACCCGGTCAGCGGTGCTGGCCGTGCTCTCGGCGTAGGTCTGGTCGTTCACGCGAACGTCAGAGTTCCCCGGCGTCACCCGGTTGAAGATCACCTTGCAGCGCGTCGTCGTCGTGCACGTCGCGGGGAACGACCGCCCGTCGAACGTGACCCGCACCGCGCCAAAGATCGGCATGAAGCCTGTCCCGAGCACGGTGACGCTCGTCGGCGCCGTGCTCGCCACCACGTTCGGCACGACCCTCGTGACCGCGGGCGCGGGAACGCCCGAGCCCTCCGCGTGACAGAGGAGCGAGGCAAGTCCCGGCTGGAAGAGGCTGACCGAGGGGCCGCCGCCGTGCGTGAGCAGAGGCGAGCCGAGACCGCTCGCCTCGTCGTAGCCCAAGAGGGCGGGATAGAGGCTCCCTCCGTACCCCGACGACGAGTCCGCGTTGTTGCCGGAGGTGACGTCGCGCAGCCCGCGCCCGTACATCGGCGTTGCCGCGAACGCGTAGAGCGACTGGGGCGAGACGCCGACCGTCGCGTGGTCGAAGCTGCAGTACGGCGAGGCGACGACGAGGGCGGCGGCGGCGGCCCAGAGCGGGGCCGCCCCGCTCGTCCCGCCGATCGAGGTGAGGCCGCCCGCGAGGTAGATCGTGTAGCCGGTGCCGGGGTCGGCCATCGCGGTCACGTCGGGGACCTGACGCCAGTAGCCGGACGGGCACGTCGTCGTGTCGGGGACCGAGTCCGCGTTGATGAGGTCGGGCACCGAGAGGTTGTCCTGGTACGCGGGCATGCAGTGGGTGTTCGAGATCCCTCCGCCGCCCGCCGAGCCACCCGAGTTCCACACGACCTCGGCGTGCGGGGCAGCCGAGGTCCCGCCGACGGACAGCACGTAGGGCTGGCTCCCCGGGTCGTCGACATCCAGCGTCGACTGGTTGGAGTTGACCATGTCCCCAAAGCAGTCCGTCGAGCCCGAGTCCCCAGCCGCGGCGAACACGACCTGTCCTTGGACGTTCGCCTGGGCGAACGTCGTGCCCTCAGAGAGGATCACCGGCGTGTCGGTGTGCGGCTCGCACGAGCCCCACGAGGTGGAGATCACCTTGTCGACGTCCGACGAGACCATCTTGGCGTACATGTCGTCGGCGCCCGCGTCCGTGTTGGGCGTCTGGTAGACGTCGATGGTCGCCTTGGGCGCAAGGCCGATGACGTTCTCGATGTCGAGCGCGGACTCCCCCGAGCCCGGGCCAGGCGGCCCGGATCCTCCGTCGATGTGCACGTAGTTCACGACGTTGCTGGCCTTGTAGCACTGCTCGTACCACGTGACGTCGCTGCGGAGGTCCGGCTCGAACTCCGCGATCGCGACGCGGACGCCCTGGCCGTCGTCGCCGAGCGTGTAGAGCGGCGACATCGCGTAGTACGACGCGAGCCCGCCCGCGGTGAAGGTCCCCTGGTACGAAGCGGCGGTCGCGAGCGCACTGCAGGCGATGGGTCCGTGGCTGACATCGGTGGCGCGCCCCGCGGCGTGCCGAGCTGCTGGGCGCGCGAGGTCGTTGTGCACCGCGGGCAGGTCGTCGAGCCCGATGATGCCCTGGACGTAGCTCGCCACGGCCATCGGGACGCTCGGCGCCGTGCGGTTGGCGAAGTCGAGCTGCCCACGCCCGAGCATGACGGCGGCGAAGGACGTGTGCAGCGCCCGGGCCGCGACGCCGACGGTGCCGGTCGCGTGGACCATGAGCCGGTTCGCCGCGACGCCCGTCGGGCTCAGTCCGACCGATCGGAGCCACGCCTCGATCGCCGCGAGCTCGCCGCTCGTCGCGCCGAACCGTCTCGCGAACTCGCCTCGAGCGAGGAAGTGGTGGAACAGCGGCGACCGGCGGTCATAGACGCCCGCGAGCATCGCCTGGAGCTCGGCTGGATGCCGCACGTTGAGCGCCACGTCGACGTCGATCCTCGTGGCCGGCGCCGCAGCGCCAACAACGCGCGCGCCGGGCGGGATCGCCGACGGCGCGTTGTCGAGGAGGAACCGCGACGTCGGCCGGGTCGCCGCCGCCGAAGGATGGGTGGCACCGAGAGCGAGGGGCACGGCGGCCACAAGGGCGACGGCGAGCAGCACGCGACCGCTCGTCGCGCGTCGCCTTCGTCGGGCTCCAGTCGGTCCGGTGAAGGGACGTGTCATGGTCGATAGACGGTACAAGGGCTCTTGATGCGCGGTCCGGATGGTGCGGCGAGGTGCACCGAGATCACCGGTGCACGAGCACGCCCGCGACGATTGCCCAGTGCGGCGGCAGCGCCGCGGGGGTCCCGATGAGCTTGCTCGACACGACTCCGCCGAGCGCCGCGTGCGCGAGGTTCGCGTGCTGGAGGTTCACCCCGACGAGGTCCGCGTGCGTGAGGTTGGCGTACGCGAGGTCAGCGTTCTGGAGGTCCGTCGCGAACAGCGCGGCTGAGGCCAGATCGACGTGCTCGAGCTTGGCGTTCTCGAACCTGGCGCCGAAGAGGTTCGCGCCGGCGCCCACGAGGAAGCCGCGCAGGAGGATCCAGCCGTGCGGCAGCTTGGGCGCCGCCCCCCGGATGATGAGGTGTCCCGAGTAGCACCTCGCCAGGCGCGCCCCTGCGAGGTTCGCTCCGGTCAGGTTCGCACCGCTCAGGACCGTGCCGGTGAGGGCGACGCGCGAGAACGCGCCGTGGCTGAGGTTCGTACCCTCGAGGTTCGCGCGAGGTCCGACAAGGTGCCCGTTGACGTTGAGCCAGCCCGACGGGAGGCGCTTGGACTTGACCGACGCCGATCGGATCCCTGCCAGCGATGCGCCCCGTAGGTTGGCCGTCGAGAGGTCGAGGTTCGAGAAGCTCGCGTTGTTCAGGCTCGCGCGCGCGAAACTGACGCCGCGCATCGCGGTCACGGAGAAGTCCGCCCCCCACAGGATCGAGTTGGCGAAGTCCGCGGCGTCGAGATTCGCGCCCGTAAAGTTGACCTTCGCGAGGAGCGCGTGGGCGAGGTCAGCCCGGAAGAGATTCGCCCCCGGTCCGACGAAGTAGCCGTTGACGAGGAGGAAGCCCGCGGGGAGCTTCCGCGGCCGGCCGATGAGCCTGCCGGTCGTGACGCCAGGACGGTTCGCCTTGAAGAGTGTCGCGCCATGAAAGCCCGTGTCGGTGATCGTCGCGCCGCGAAGGATCGCACCAACGAGGTTCGTCCCCGACAGGATCGTGTGGGACAGGTTCGTGCCGGAGAGGTTCGCGCCGGAGAGGTCCGCTCGCGAGAGATTCGCGTGGTGCAGGTTGAGGCGGGCCAACGACTGCCCCGCGAGGTCCACGCCGGGACCGAAGAGGTGGCCCGACTTCATGAAGAATCTGATGGGGAGCACGGATGGCTTTCCGTGGACGCCGCCGGAGGCAATCGCGGCGAGGGTCGCCTCGGAGAAGTTCGCCTGGCTGATCGTGGCGCCCGCGATCGTCGCGTGATTCAGCTTGGCCGCGGTGAAGTTGGCCGTTGCCAGATTCGAGTCAGTGAGGTTCGCACCGCTGAGGTTGGCGCCGAAGAGCACCGCGTCGAACAGGGACGCACCCGTGAGGTTCGCGCCCGACAGGTCTGCTCCACGGAAGTCGGCATTCGAGAACTGGCGCTTCGACAGATCGCACCCGCGCAAGTTCACCCCGGGCTTGGGCTTGGCGGCGCAACGGTTCATCGTGGCACCGGCGGTGCCCGCGACCGCCAGGAGCGCAGCGACCGTGGCACACGCCGTGAGCCAGCGAAGCAAGACGGACCGCATCCGCCAATCGTACGACGCCCGGAGATTCTCTGGCCCTCGGCGAGACGTGACCCCAGCGCGACCGGCGCACCGGGTACCTCGAGGCGACTGGACCACGCGTCGTCGCCTTGACACACCCTGGGCGGTACCGGGCAGAAATCGTCTAAGTCCGCCGTCGGCGGCGAGGGCTCAGCCGGCGACGAGGGCGTCGGGGACCTCGAGGTACCTCGAGCGCAGGTACTCGCCCAGCCCTTTTGCCTGGGGGTCATAGCGAGTGGACGACGCCACGCCGTCGCCGAGCAGCCCGACCACGACGAAGTTGAGGGCGCGGAGGTTGCCCAGCTCGTAGCGACGGACCTCGAGGTGCGCGGCCTCGGCCACGAGCTCTTTGAATCGCTCGACCGTGAGCGTCTGGGCAAGCCACTGGTAGCCGAGGTCGCTCCGCGCCCAGACGCCGACGTTCGCGTTCCCGCCCTTGTCACCCGACCTCGCGCCGCACACAGAGCCGAGCGGTCGCTGTGTGGCGGGTCCCGCAACGGCGATCCCGACCAGGGCTGCGGCGGTGACGATCCTGCTCGACTCGACGGCGACGCTGGGGATCTCTCGGCGCTCGCCATCGGGGAGCACGACGATGTGCGAGACGACGTCCTTCGGGACCAGGAGCGGCCAGTACACGCCGTACGCCGACGCGTCGCCCGGCGGCGTCGTCGCGTAGAAGCCCGCGTAGCTCGCGAGCGCGAGCTCGGTGACCGCACCGGAGAACCGGCGACCCACCTTGTCGCGATCAGGATCCATGACCGTGATCCGGAGCAGGGCCGTCGCCTCGGCATTCGTCGCGGCATCGCGACGGTCGGTGCGAATGACCTGGGCGTCAAAGGTCGCGAACTGCTCGGCGCCGCCCACGAGGCCCTCGAGTAGCGTCGTGGCGCGGCTGGCCTTGCCCTCCACGTCGAGCCCGGTGAGCACGAGCGTCATCGTGTTGCGATAGCCGGCGTCGAAGTTGAGCGCGACCTTGAGCGTGTCGGTCGGCGACTCGCCGCGGGTGCCGAAGACCTTGACGCGGTCTCGGCCGACCTGTGCGAGCTCGATCGTGTCGAAGCGGGCAGCGACGTCGGGGTTCTCGTAGCGCGGCGCGCCAAGCTCGTAGAGGAGCTGGGCGGTGACGGTGCCGATGGTGACCGCTCCGCCCGTGCCGGGCTGCTTGGTCACGACGCACGAGCCGTCAGCGGCCACCTCGCAGATCGGAAAGCCGGGGTAGCCCGCTTCGAGCTCGTCGAGGAACGGGTAGTTGCCGCCGGTCGCCTGGGTCCCGCACTCGATGACGTGGCCGGCGACGACCGCCCCGGCGAGCGCGTCGAGGTCCTCGGGCGCCCAGCCGTGCCACCAGGCGGCAGGCCCGACGACGAGGGACGCGTCGGTCACCCGCCCCGTGACCACGATCTCGGCTCCCGCCGCCAGCGCGGCCGCGATCCCGAGGCCGCCGAGGTACGCGTTCGCCGTGGCCACCTCGTGGAGTCCCGAGCCGAGCGGCTCGCCGGTCTCGAGGTGGGTCAGCTCGACACCGGACGCGGCGAGCTCGCCCAGGCGAGACGAGAGGTCGTCGCCCTCGACGATCGCCACGCGCGGCGTGCGGCCGATCACCGCCCCGAGTGCCTCGATGCGCGCCTTCAGCCCGTGCGGGTTGAGGCCGCCCGCGTTCGACACGACGCGGATGCCCCGTTCGAGGCAGTCGGCGAGCACGCCGTGCAGCTGGCGCTCGAAGGTGCCCACGAACCCTGCGTCGGGGTCGCGGCGCCGCTGCTTCCACAGGATCAGCATCGTGAGCTCGGACAGGTAGTCGCCGGTGAGGACGTCGAAGGAGTCTGGGCCGTCCAAGAGCTCGCGCGCCGCGGCGAAGTGGTCGCCGAAGAACCCCGAGCAGTTCGCGATCCGAATCGCGCGCTGCTCGTCGCCCCTCATGTCGTGGCGTCGAGCGGCGCCCGCCCAGGACCCGGCGGGCCCGCGAACGCCTGTGCGATCGCGAGCCATTGGCTCGCGGCGGGGCCGCTGGCCACGATCGAGGTGTCGGCGAGGTGCCGACGTTGCGTCGCGACCAGGCAGAACTCGACGGCGCTGCCCGCGATCCGCTCGGCGGCGTCCTCGCCGAACGTCCAGGTCGCGCCATCGGGGGCCGCGAGCTCGACGACGACGTCGACAGGGGGCATCGTCATGCCATGCGCGGCGTAGCTGTTCGCGCGCGTTCGTGCGCACAGCCTCGCCACGTCGTAGAGCGCGGCGGTCTCACGATGTGGCACCCCGAGGGCGTCGTCGACGTCCTGGCCGTGCGCCCAGGTCTCCATGATCCGCCCCGTGAGCGACGAGGCGACCGAGAGGTCCGGTCCGTACCACGGGACCCGCCGCGACGGAACCTCGGCGAGCATCGCGTTGAGCATTGCTGCTCGTGCGGCTCGCCACCACGCCAGGAGCTCGTCGGCGGTGAGGTCGCGGTACCTCGCCGCCACCTCGTCGCACAGCGCCGGTCCCTTCTCGACCGCCTCGAGCTGGAGGTCGCCGAACGCCGCTCGGTCGAGCACGGACGTCGTGGCGGCGCCGTCGAAGTACGCGAGGTGGCTCACCTGGTCCGCGATGCTCCAACCCGCCGACGGCGTCGGGGTCGACCAGCGATCCGCGGGAAGCGCCACCAGCACGCCGAGGAGGGCGTCGGTCTCGTCCACGAGGTGCGCGGCGAGCTGGTCCAGGTCCGGGCCGCTCACCGGCCCTGCCATCGCGGCGGCCGCTTCTCGGCAAATGCCTTGGGGCCCTCTTGTGCGTCGGCGCTCAGGTACACCGGCTCCCAGATCGCGTCGGCCTCGGCGTAGGGCGCGGTCATGCCGAGGTACACGGTGCGCTTGGCCGCCGCCACCGACAACGGCGCGTTGGTCGCGATGGTCTCGGCGAGCTCTTGGGCCGCGTCGTGCAGCTGGGAGAGCGGGACCACCCGGTTCACGAGGCCGACGTCGAACGCCCTCGCCGCCGAGAGCGGGTCGCCGGTCACGAGTAGCTCCATCGCGACGCGAGGCGGGACGAGCCACGGCAAGGGGGCCGCCCAGGGCGCGCCGCGGCCCACCTTCACCTCGGTGATCGCGAAGCGTGCGTGGTCCGCGGCGACGCAGAGGTCGCACATCTGGGAGAGGAGGAACCCGCCGGCGTAGGCGACGCCGTTGACCGCCGCGATCGTCAGCTTCTCGACGCTGATCGTGCGACCGAAGACGGGGAGGAAGTCAGGCGGCGGCACCTCGAGCGCGATCGAGGACATCTCTTTGAGGTCAGCCCCCGCGCAGAACGCGACGTCGCCCGAGCCCGTGAGCACGAGCACGGCCGCGTCGTCGTCGTTGAAACGCGCTGCGGCGTCGAAGAGACCCTCGCGAACCTCGGCGTTGATGGCGTTGCGCGCCTCGGGACGGTCGATGGTCACCCACGCGACGGGCCCCCTGCGTTCGTAGCGGACGGCCGCGGTCACGTCGCCTCGAGCTCGGGCGCGGTCACGACAGCGAGGATCGCACCGCGATCTACCTGGTCGCCGTCAGCGACGAGCACCGAGCTCACGATGCCGTCGCGCGGAGCCCGGATGGCGTGCTCCATCTTCATTGCCTCGAGGATCATGAGCGTGTCGCCCTCGGCCACCACGTCATCCGGCGACACTGCCACGCGGCGCACCGCCCCGGGCAGCGGCGCGTGCAGCGAGCCTGGCGCCTCCTCGATGGCAGGCACGCCGAGGCGCGGCACGATCGTGAGGGCGACCGAACCGAAGGTGCCGTCGACGTAGATGGTCTCGCCAACCCGCTCGATCGACGCGCGCACCGTCCGTCCATCGAGCACGGCGTCCGCCGTCGTCGCGGTGACCTCGACCCGTCCGAACTCGATCGGTCGATCGTCGAGCGTGAGCCGCCTCGCGCCGTGTGCCCCGCTGATGTCCACGACGTGCTCGGTGCCTCGCAGCACGAAGGTCTTTGGCTGGCTCGCGGGCCCGACGTTGCGCCACGCGACCGGGATCCCAGACGGCTGCGGCGAGCGGGGTCGATCCTCGAGCCGCTGCCAGATGGCGGCGACCACGCAGTACAGCTCATCGTCGGGGTCGCGAGCCGCTGAGCAGAGCGTGTGCGGCGGGTGGCGCTCGAGGAAGGCGGTGTCCGTGCCGCCGGCCTCGAACTCGTCGTCGGCGAGCACGCCGACGAGAAGGTCGCGGTTCGTGGTCACGCCGTGCAGGCGCGCGCCACGCAGCGCGGCCGCCAGGCGCCGCGCCGCGCCGAGCCGCGTCGGCGCCCAGGCGATGACCTTGGCCAGCATCGCGTCGTAGTCGGTCCCCACGACAGTGCCCGTCGCGTACCCCGCGTCGACCCGCACGCCCTCGCTTCGGGGGATCTCGAACCGCTCGAGTCGCCCCGATGAGGGGAGGTACTCGTCGTCGGGATCCTCCGCGTAGAGCCGGGCCTCGATCGCGTGGCCCCTCGTCCGAGCGGCGGTGACCTCGTCGCTGAGCGCCAGACCCTCGGCGACTTGGAGCTGGAGCTCGACGAGGTCGAGACCGGTCACGAGCTCGGTCACCGGGTGCTCCACCTGCAGGCGGGTGTTCACCTCGAGGAAGAAGAACTGCTCGTCGGCGCCGACCACGAACTCGACCGTGCCGGCGTTGACGTAGCCGATCGCGCGTGCCGCAGCGACCGCGGCGTCGCACATCGCGTCGCGCGTCGCCGACGTGATCCCCGGCGACGGCGACTCCTCGAGCAGCTTTTGGTGGCGTCGCTGGATCGAGCACTCCCGCTCGAAGAGGTGCACCACGGTGCCGTGCACGTCACCGATGACCTGGACCTCGACGTGGCGCGGTGCCACGACGAGGCGCTCGAGGAACACCTCACCGCTCCCGAAGGCAGCCTCGGCCTCACGAGAGGCAGCGGCCACCGCGTCGGCCAGGCCGCCCCGCGCCTCGACGACGCGCATCCCGCGACCCCCGCCGCCGAAGGTCGCCTTGACGAGCAGTGGGTAGCCGACCTTGTCCGCCAGCGTCGCCACGTCGTCGGTCACCGCGCCGTCAGCGACCGTGACGCCCTCGAGGACCGGCACCCCGGCGGCGCGCATGAGGCGCTTTGCCTCGATCTTGGAGCCCATCGACTCGATGACGGCAGCAGGGGGGCCCACGAACGTGAGCCCGGCGTGCACGCACGCCTTCGCGAACTCGGCGCGCTCCGAGAGGAACCCATAGCCAGGGTGCACCGCGTCGGCCCCCATGCGCAGCGCGGCATCCACGAGCAGGTCGCTGCGCAAGTACGTGTCGGTGGCCGAGGCGCCCGCCAAGCGCACCGCGGCGTCGGCGGCGGCCACGTAGGGGAGCTGCGCGTCGACGTCGGAGAACACCGCCACGGTCTCGGTCCCACGTGCGCGCGCGGTCCTGATGACCCGCTCTGCGATCTCGGCACGGTTGGCCACGAGCAGGCGCCGGATCATCGTCACATCCGAAAGACGCCGTAGCCGCGGCGCCCCTCCACGACGTTGGAGTGCACGGCCGAGAGCGCGACGCCGAGCACCGTTCGGGTGTCCCTCGGGTCGATGATGCCGTCGTCGTAGAGACGCGCCGCGTTGAAGAACGCGTGGCTCTCGCGCTCGATCTGGGCCTCGACTGCCTCGCGCTGGGCGGTGTCGGCCGCTTCGTCGAAGGGACGGCCCGCCGCGAGGGCGGACTGGCGGGCGACGATCGAGAGCACGCCCGCCAGCTGCTCGGGACCCATGACGGCCATCTTGGCGTTCGGCCACGAGAAGAGGAACCTCGGTCCGTACGCGCGACCGCACATCCCGTAGTTCCCGGCCCCGTAGCTCGCCCCCATCATCACGGTCAGATGCGGGACCGTCGAGTTCGTCACCGCATTGATCATCTTCGCGCCGTCCTTGATGATCCCGGCCTGCTCGTAGTCGCGCCCCACCATGTAGCCCGTGGTGTTCTGAAGGAAGACGAGGGGGGTGTCGGTCTGGTTCGCGAGCATGATGAACTCGGTCGCCTTTTTCGCCTCGTCCATGAACAAGACACCCTGGGCGTTCGCGAGCACGCCGACCGGGTAGCCGTGGATCGACGCCCATCCGGTCACGAGGCTCGTGCCGTAGTTCGCCTTGTACTCGTCGAAGCGCGAGCCGTCCACCACCCGCGCCAGCACCTCGCGGGGGTCGAATGGCACCCGAAGGTCAACCGGGGCTATCCCCAAGAGCTCCTCGGGGTCGAACAGCGGCTCATCGGCGGATCGGCTCGGGCCGGGCCCGAGCTTGCGCCAGTTGAGCGAGGCAACGATCTGGCGGCCGAGGCGGATCGCGTCGTGCTCGTCGCGCGCGAAGTAGTCGCACAGCCCCGAGACCCTCGAGTGCATCGACGCGCCACCGAGCTCCTCGTCGTTGGACTCCTCGCCCGTCGCCATCTTCACGAGCGGCGGTCCGCCCAAGAAGACCTTGGCGTGCTGGTCGACCATCACGGCGTAGTCGCACATCCCCGGCACGTACGCACCGCCGGCCGTCGAGTTCCCGAATACGAGCGCGATCGACGGGATCCCGAGGCCGCTCAGCTCGGTGAGATCGTGGAAGATCCGGCCGGCGGGCACGAAGAGCTCGCCCTGGGTCGGGAGGTCCGCGCCGCCCGACTCGACCAGGTTCACGATCGGGAGACGGTTCACGCGTGCGATCTCGAGCGCCCGGAGGTTCTTGCGCAGCGTGTACGGGTTGATGGACCCGCCTCGCACCGTCGGGTCCGACGCGGTGAGCACGCACTCGACGCCCGAGACCACGCCGATGCCCGTCACGAGGCTCGCCCCGACGTGGAACTCCGTGCCCCATGCGGCGAGCGGCGAGAGCTCGAGCAGCGCGCTGTCGGCGTCGATCAGCAGCTCGATCCGCTCGCGTGCCGTGAGGCGCCCTCGCGACCGGTGGCGCTCGAGGTAGCGGGCCCCACCGCCCTGCCGGGCGAGCTCCACCTGGGCGTCGGTCTCCTCGAGCAGCGAGCGCAGCCCGTCGCGATTCGCGGCGAACCTCTCGTCCGTCGGACGCACGCTGGTCGTGAGCACGGCCATGGACGTATGCTAACGGCGGTTCACATTCGATGCAGGAGATGGTGGGTGGACTTCTCAGAGAGCGACGAGCTCGGACTCTTGCGCCAGGCGGTCGCCCAGGTGGCTGGCGACTTCGGGCACGAGTACTTCGCGGCACGGGTGCGCGCCGGCGAGAAGGTGGACGCGCTGTGGTCCGCGCTCGCCGAGCACGGCTTCTTGGGGCTGCACCTCCCCGAGCAGTACGGCGGCGGCGGCGCTGGCATCCTCGAGCTCTCGATCGTCGGCGAGGAGGTCGCGGCCGCGGGCTGCCCCTTGCTCACGACGCTCGTGTCACCGGCGATCTGCGCCGAGCTCCTCGCTCGCTACGGCGACGACGGCCAGCGCCAGCAATGGCTGCCCAGCCTCGCGACCGGGTCGAAGATGGCGTTCGCGATCACCGAGGCCGACGCGGGCTCGAACAGCCATCGGATCTCGACCACCGCGGTGCGCGACGGGGACGTCTGGCGGCTCAACGGGTCGAAGACGTTCATCTCGTTCGTCGACGAGGCACCCGCGGTCCTCGTCGTCGCGCGGACCGGGGCGGCCGACGAGCGAGGCAGGGGCCGTCTCAGCCTCTTCATCGTGGACACCGTCGCGCGCGGACTCTCGACGGCGATCATCCCCGTCGAGATCGCGCTTCCCGACAAGCAGTACCAGGTCTTCTTCGACGACGTCGTGGTGGATGACAACCGCCTCTTGGGCGATGAGGGCGACGGGCTCCGGGTGGTCTTCGACGGCCTCAATCCTGAGCGGATCATGGGTGCCTCGCTGTGCAACGGCGTCGGGCGCTACGTGCTCGGGGTCGCTGCCGCGTACGCGTCGGAGCGCTCGGTCTGGGACGGCGTGAAGATCGGCGCGCATCAGGGCGTGGCTCACCCCCTGGCCATCGCCAAGATCGAGCTTGAGCTTGCGCGCCTGATGACGAGCCGGGCCGCGTGGTTGCACGACCTCTCGCCCGACCGCGCCGCCGCGGGCGAGGCCGCCAACATGGCGAAGTACGCCGCCGCGGAGGCCGCGGCGCACTGCCTCGACGCGGCGATCCAGACGCTCGGCGGGAACGGCATGGCGACCGAGTACGGGATCGCGGACCTCTGGGGCGTGGTGCGCCTCCTGCGCATCGCGCCGATCAGCCGCGAGATGATCCTCAACTTNNCTCGGCGCCCTGGACCAGGCCATCCAGACCCACGGGGGCAACGGCATGTCGTCGGAGTTCGGTCTGGCCGACATGTGGGGCCTGGCCCGTCTGATGCGCACGGCCCCGGTGAGCCGCGAGATGATCCTCAACTTCGTCGCCACGAAGTCACTCGGGCTGCCGAAGAGCTACTAGTCGTGCCGACACGGACCCCACGAGGCCTCGCGCGCCGCGAGCGGCTCGTCGAGGCGACCGCGTCACTCGTCGCCGAGCGCGGCTACCACCAGGTCGGCGTCGACGAGATCGGCGCGGCTGCGGGCGTCTCGGGTGCGGCGATCTACCGGCACTTCGCCGGCAAGCAGGACCTGCTCGTCGCGGTGATCGAGCGCGCCGTCGACGCGCTCATGGGCAAGGCGCTCGCCATCGTGGACGAGTCGACCTCGCCGGCCGAGGCGCTCGACCGCCTCGTGCGTGCCCACGTCGACTTCGCGATGCGCGAGACCGCGCTCATCACGGTCTACGACCAGGAGTCCCACAGCCTCGACGACGCCCCGCGCCGACGGCTCCGACGCCAGCAGCGTGCCTACACCGAGCTGTGGATCGGCGCCCTCGAGCGGGTGGCACCAGGCAAGTCGCGCGCGGCCCTGTCGGTCTCGGTCCACGCCGTGTTCGGCCTGCTCAACTCGGTCGCCGACCACCACCGCCGGCTCGACGACGAGTCCTGCGCGACCTTGCTCTACGACATGGCCACGACGGCGATCGAGGGCGCGATCAGGCGAAAAGGGCCCATCGGCCCCGTCGAGGTGACTTAGGTCCCTAGTTGGAGCCTGCCCACAGGCCCAGACTCGGACCATGACACACCTCACCACGATCCACGCCACGCTCGTGGCGCTCGGGGGGCTGCCCCGGTCGATCGTCAACCTCGACAAGCCCGGGCACTACATCCACTGGCACTTCATCCAGATCTCGGTCGCGAACCTGATCGTCATCGGCTCGATGGTGCTCGTGTTCCTGCTCGCGCTCCTGATCCCCTTCCCGGGCCATGGCAAGGGAGGACGCGACGATGGATGACGTCACCGTCCCGCCCATCGCATCGCCCGAGCCCGGCGACGACCCCGTCACCAAGACGACGGGCCATCCCGGTGACGCGAAGATGTGGACCGCGCGGATGCGTCGCCGGGTCGTGCGGGCGTTCCCGCCGGACCGCCTGCTCCCCGACCGCCAGCCTGCCTACGTCGCCTCATGGATCTACGTCTTCGGCGTCGCCACCGTCGCGGCCCTCGTGGTCGTGATCGTGACCGGGTGCATCCTCGCGGTCAAGGGTCCGCAGTGGTGGCACGTGTCGTCGGTCGGACACCTCGTGAACTCGTGTCACCTGTGGTCTGTCGAGCTCTTCTTCTTCGCCATGGTCATCCACCTGTGGGGCAAGTTCTTCATGGGCGCGTGGCGGGGTCGGCGCGCGATGACCTGGATCGTCGGCGGCGTCACCTTCCTCGCGAGCATCGTGACGGCGTTCACGGGCTACCTCTCCCAGACCAACTTCGACTCGCAGTGGATATCCACGCAGGCAAAGGACGGGATCAACGCGACCGGCGGGGGCGCGCTCTTCAACGTCTTGAACTTCGGCCAGATGCTCATGTGGCACATCACGCTCATGCCGCTCGTCATCATCCTGCTCACCGGGTGGCACGTGCTCTTGGTGCGCCGCCGAGGCGTGGTGCCCCCCTACCCGGCCAAGGCCGAGAAGGGCGCCGTGGCGCTCGCAGAGGTGGCGCGATGAAGAAGCACCGTGCCTTCAAGGTCGACCGCGACGCGCCGGAATACACCGGCCCGTACCGCCCCTACGACATCGTGAAGGAGGGCACGATCGCCCTCATCGTGATCGCGATTCTCACCGTCGGGCTCGCCGTGCTCTTCGGCTCCCCCGACGAGCCCCAGCGCACGATCAAGAACTGGGCGACCGCGGATCCGACTGACTTCGTCGTCACGGCCGCGAGCGAGCTCAGCGGCTCGTCGGGCGTTGCGGGCTACGGGCCGCCGTACAACAACGCGCTCGGTTCTGTCCAGTATCTCGGCCCCTTCCACCTGCCCGACATCCTCGGCGTGCGCATCCCGATCAACACGGCAAACGACTTCGTGCTGGACCCGCTGCGCAGCCAGCCCGGCCCCCCCGCACTCGAGAGCGCGCTCGCGACGTACGACGCGGCGAGCACCTCCCAGCAAGCGGGATGGGCCAACGCCTACGCGAGCGGCACGGTGAGCTCCGACGGCAGCACGGTCCTCGTGAAGTTTGCCGACGGGAAGGTCGTCATGCCGCCCGGCACCTACGGCCCCGTCACCGAGCTCATGCAGTCCGAAACCGCGATCGCGAGGTCGGGTGCGCTCGACCAGGCACTCATCACCGGCACCGGCTTCTACACGACCGACTACACAAAGCCCGACCTGTTCTTGGCGGACGGCGGGTGGTTCGACGGCATCGGGAACAGCCAGAACCTGGGCGGCGAGCAGTGGGGAATGATGAACGAGACCAACAGCTACCCCGGTCAGGCGTGGCTGTGGCTCTACACGATGCTGTATCAGATCCCGCCGTACAACTCGACCTGGGGGCCCAACGCCGACGTCGACGTCTGGTTCACGATGATCGTGCTCTCCGGGCTGCTGATCTTTGTCCCCTTCATCCCAGGGCTGCGATCGATCCCGCGGCTGACGCGTGTGTACCGACTGATCTGGCGCAACCACTACCGGGCCATCGAGCGCCCCGACGCCTGAGCGTGAGCGCACTGAAGGGGCCCTCGCGGGCCCCTTCAGTTCCAGTTCATGGTGCGCCGTACTGGCGCACCGTCAGTCAGTTGGTGGCCCGGACGTTGAGCGCCTCGGGACCCTTCCGGCCAGGTCCGACCTCAAACTCCACAGCCTGACCTTCGACAAGCGAGCGGTAGCCGTCGCCGGCGATGTTCGAGTAGTGGACGAAGACGTCTTCGCCGTCCTCCCGCGAGATGAAGCCGTAGCCCTTCTCGTTATTGAAGAACTTGACAGTTCCTTGAGTCACTTGCGTTTACCTTCCTTTACCTTCCGCAGGGCTCTCGCCCCGCAACCACCGCCTCGTGGCGGCACCGCTACCACTCGGCAGCGCGCAAAGCGTACCCCGGAACCGCGCGATTGCAACTGTGAGCGAGTGATCGGGACGAGCCGGCATGCCCGCAGCGAAGTAACCACGTCGCTCTCGCGCTGCCGCCGGCTCGGTGGCACGCCCCGGAATCACGCGCGGACCGGGTGGTACCACGAGACGCCGGATCGGGGTACCACCCTGCCACGGTGACCGAGTTCGATGCAGAGTTGGCCACGATGAAGGGGGGTCATGCGCTGCATCCGGGCGATGTTCGGGGCTGAGCTGCGCCGCCGCTGGGCATCGTGGCTCGCGCTCGCTGTCCTGGTCGCGCTCGTGGGCGGGACCGTGCTCGCCGGCGTCTCCGCTGCGCGCCGCACGTCGACGGCCTTCCCGAGCTTCGTGAAGAAGTACGGCTTCGACGCCGCGATCTTCTCGACCTTCGCACGCCCGCCGAGCTTCGCCCACGTCGAAGATGCACACCTGGCGTCGACGAGCATCGCCTTCCTCAACGGCAACGGGGTCGCTGGTGGCCAGCTCGTGCCGAGCAACGACTTGTCCGTGCTGGCCCTCGGAACGCCACGACGCAACGACGGCGTCAAGGTGATCTCGGGGCGGCTCCCGACCGGCATGTACGACGCGCTCGTGGGCTTCTCGATGCAAGAGCAGTATGGACTGCACGTCGGTTCGGTGATCTCGGTCCCGCTCTACACGCTGGCCCAGCGCCACCTCGTCTTCGAGAGCAACGGCACGCCCACGCCACACGGGCCGACGATCCGGCTGCACGTCGTGGGTGTCGAAGCGTCGATGCTCGACTTCCCCTCAAACTCGCCCAGCTACTCGGTGTACGTGAGCGACGCACTCGTCCGCAAGTTGGACCGGCACGTGCTCGTCGCCTGGCTCCAGCTCGTACGGCTCACCCACGGCGCGGCGGACCTGCCGCGGTTCACCTACACGATGAACCACATTCCCTACTCGGGGCTGAACTTCATCTACGTCGAGAGCGAGGACGCCCAGATCGCCGCCATCGAAGGCTCCATCCATCCCCAGGCCGTCGGGTGGTGGCTCTTCGCGCTGCTCGCGGCGCTCGCGGGCCTCGCGCTCATCGGACAGGCGCTGTCGCGACAGAGCTTCCTCGAGCGCGAGACCCACCCCGCACTCTCCGCGCTCGGCTTCCGCCCGATCCAGCTCTTCGGGCTTGGGATGGCCCGCGCGGTGGCGATCGGCGCCGTCGGCGCGCTCGGCGCGCTCGGGCTCGCCTTCGCCCTCTCGCCGCTCACTCCCGTCGGGGAGGCTCGAGCGGCCGCGACGACCTCGGGCTTCCTCTTCGACACCACGGTGTTCGTGCTCGGGCTCCTCGCGATCGTCGCCACGGTGCTGGCGCTGTCGGCGTACCCCGCGTTCCGCGCGTCCCAGGTGCGGGCGACCACGCGGCGCGAGGATCAGCCCGCGGTCCACGGCTCCTCGCGGATCGTGCGCGCGCTGTCCGTGGCCGGCGCGCCCCCGAGCGTCCTCGTGGGATCCCGCCACGCGCTCGAGCGTGGACGCGGGCGCTCGAGCGTCCCGGTCGCCACGGCGCTCGTCGGCACGACGGTCGCCGTCGCGGCACTCGTCGCGACCACGGTGTTCGGCGCGAGCCTCTCCAACCTGCTCGCGACGCCGAGGCTCTACGGACTCGGCTGGCAGATCGACATGGGCGGGTTCTCGTACCCCCAGGCCAAGGCCGTGGTCGACCAACTCGTCGCGGATCCCACGGTGACCCGTGTCAGCTACGGGATCAACGGCAAGTTCGTGGACGTGAACGGGGTGCCCGTCCAGGCGACCATCGTCACCGCGGCCAAAGGGCCGATGATCTTCTCGCTGATCGACGGACGAGACCCCCGAGCGGACCGGGAGATCGCCCTCGGGACCCAGACCCTCGCGGCCGCGCACGCGCACGTCGGCTCCAAGGTCGCCGTCTCGATCATCGGCCCGACCGGCAAATCGAGCACGAGCCCGTTCACCGTCGTCGGCACGATGGCCTTTCCCCCGGCTCTCAGCCCGGGCGGCCTGGGCATCGGCGCGGTCCTCCCGCTGCACGCGGTCCTCACGTCGCTTTGCCCCACCGGTCCGTCGGCCACCGCATGCATCTCGAAGGCGTCCCAGGCGGTGGAGAGCCCGGGCAACCGCTCTTGGGGGATGGGCATCGCGGTCACCGACAACGCAGCGGGCCGCGCGACGGCCGCACGACTGGATCGGCGCTTCTCGAACGACCTGGCCGTGCTCGCGGTGCCCACCAACCTCGTGAACTTTGGCCAGGCCGTCAACTTCCCGTTCCTCCTCGGGACGACACTTGCGCTCTTCGGAGCCGCGACGCTCGCACACTTGCTGTTCGTGAGCGTGGTGCGGCGGCGTCGTGAGATGGCGCTCCTCAAGGTGCTCGGCTTCGTCCGGCGACAGGTGGGCAGTGCCGTCTGCTGGCAGGCGACCACGGTGGCGGCAATCGGGATCGCCGTCGGCGTCCCGACCGGGATCGCACTTGGACAGTTCGTGTGGCGAGCGTTCGCCACGGGCCTCGGAGCCGTCCCCGTCGCCGTCGTGCCGGTCGCCGAGGTGCTCTTGGTGGTCGCGGGCGTCGTCGTCGTCGGCAACCTGCTCGCACTCGTGCCCGCGCTGCTCTCCGCGCGCCTGCACCCGGCCGAGGCCCTGCGCGAGGCGTGACCGTCCTATTGACGTGCCGCTGAGGTCCTACGGCGCTGATCGCCGCGATCAGGATGGCTTGTATGAGTAGAAGCCCTGGCCGCTCTTGCGGCCGAGCAGGCCTGCCTGCGTCATGCGCGACAGCAGGGGCGGCGGGGCGAGGTGGGGCTCTTTGAACTCCTCGTAGAGCGACTGGGCGACTGCCTGGGTCGTGTCGAGGCCAATCAGGTCGGTGAGCGCGAGCGGACCGAGCGGGTGCGCGCAGCCGATGACCATGCCCGTGTCGATGTCCTCGGCGCTCGCGAAGCCGGACTCGAGCATGCGGATCGCCGACAGCAGGTACGGGATGAGCAGGGCGTTCACGACGAAGCCGGCGCGGTCAGGCGACGTGATGACCTTCTTGCCGAGGCTCTCGGTCGCAAAGCTCCTGACCTTGGCGAGGGTGCCCGGACTCGTGAGCAGCGACGAGATCACCTCGACCAGCTTCAGCACGGGAACCGGGTTGAAGAAGTGCATCCCGATGACCTGCTCGGGGCGCTTGGTCGTCATCGCGAGCTTGATGATGGGGATCGACGACGTGTTGGTCGCAAGCACCGCGTCGTCGCTCTGCACCACGGCATCGAGGCGGCGGAACACTTCTTCTTTCGCACTCTCGTCCTCCAAGACCGCCTCGACGACCAAGGTCCGGTCGGCGAGCTCATCGAAGGACGCTGCGAAGACCAGGTTCGCGCGGGCGGCGTCGGCGTCGTGCTCGGCAAGCTTCCCGGAGGCAACGGCACGCGAGAGGGAGCGCTCGACTCGGTCCCTGCCAGCCTTGAGGGCGTCGGCGTCGCGCTCGACGACGACGACGTCCGCGCCCGCTCGGGCGCACACTTCTGCGATGCCCGACCCCATGAGCCCGCAGCCCACGACTCCAACTCGCTCCACTTGGACTCCTCTTGTTCGCCAGCGACTGGCGATCCTAAGAGCGGGGCATGAACCAGGGAGCCAGTCTGTGTCCCGACTCGAGTTCGGACCGGTCGCTCGATCGGCCTGAGCTCGGCGGTCCGACCGAGCGTCGGGCCCTACCTTGCCGAAACCAGCGGTCATGGCTAGTTTGTCATCTCGGTACCCATCAGAGTTGGGGAGCACTGCAGCGTGACCGAGGACCTGCCGGCACTCCACCCGAGTGCCCAGCGGGTCGCCGACGCGCTGCATGCTGCCGGGGTGCAGGGGACCGTCCGCCAGTTCGAGCAATCGACCAAGACGTCGTCGGAGGCAGCAGCCGCGCTCGGCTGCGACCTCGGCGCGATCGCCAGCTGCCTCGTCTTCGTCGCCGACGACATGGCGATCGTCGTGATCACCAGCGGCGCGCACCGGGTCGACACGACGTTCCTCGCCGCGCGGATCGGCGCTGCGTCGGTCCGAATGGCCACCGCGAGCGAGGTCCGCACGGCGACCGGTCAGCCGATCGGCGGCGTCGCCCCGATCAACTGGCCCGCGTCACTTCGGGTCTACCTCGACGAGGACCTCGAGCGGCACCCCGAGATCTGGTCGGCGGCGGGCACCCCCAACGCCGTGTTCCCCACGACCTTCGATGAGCTTCGCCGGCTCGCGGGCGCGACGCCCCAGGCGGTGGCCGCACAGGGCTGAGCGCAGGGCCTGCCAGCAGAATCGGTCCTCGGTAGGCTTGCGGCGTGTCCGACCTCGTGAAGCGGCCAACCACGACGAGGGCGTCGGACGCCGACCGCGACCGGGTGCTCCAGCTGCTTTCCGACGCGACCTCTGTCGGCCGACTGAGCGTCGAGGAGCACCACGAGCTCATGACCCTGGCACTCGAGGCCAAGACGATCGGCGAGCTCGAGGTCATCACGACCGACCTCTCACCGCACGTGGACCCCGCGCCCTTGGTGCACGTTGTCGCCCACCCCGCCTCGCGTCGTGGGCTCCTCGCCATCTTCGGGTCGCGCACCCGCAAGGGCGGCTGGCAGGTGCCCACCGAGTTCCACGCGACGGCGATCTTCGGTGCGATCGAGCTCGACTTCCGTGACGCGCAGTTCGACGCGCCCGAGGTGCTTTGCGTCGCGAACTCGGTGTTCGGCGTCGTAGAGATCACCGTGCCGGACTGGGTCAATGTCATCGACGACGGGGCCGCGATCTTCGGCGCTCGTGAGGACGCCGGTCCCTCGAGCGGTGCGCCGACGGTGACGCTGCGCCTCAAGGGCATCACGGCCTTCGGCGCGGTCGAGGTCAAGCGCCGCGCGCCCAAGCTGCAGCGGGGCACGAGAGCCGAGCTCGCCGACCCAGTAGGTGACTGAGCCACACCCGGTAGGTGACTGAGCCACACCCGGCGTCGGCGTCGAGCCCGCCCTAGAGCACGTAGTCGAAGTGCAGCGTGTGCGCCCCGTCTGGCGCGATCTCGATGCGCGCCTCGCCCGTGAGCCCCTCGAGCTCGCCGGTCGCCGATCCCTCGACGATCGGCCAGCGCGCCCACGTCGAGTCCTCGGTCATCGTGCCCGCGTGCAGGATCGAAAAGGTGCCGGTCCGCCCCGCGAGCGTGCCGCGGACCGTCTCGATCGCGACGTACCCCGCGCCGCCGCCGGGACCTCGCACCGAGAGCATCTCGACGGTGCTCGTGGCCTCGAGGTCACCGTGAAAGGTCTTCTCGATCCTCGAGCGCGCGTAGTCGACGCCGTCGATCGAGCAGTAGGGCTCGTCGCTCGTGAAGACGTCCAGCGTGAACGACGACGCGCCTGAGAGAGGCGCGCGCCCGCCGGAGACCGCGCTCGCGCTCATAGGTCGTCGACCGCGACGTCGAAGTCCCGGAACTCGAAGCCGTCGACGGTCCATCGCTCGAACTCCCTCGACAGCATGGTGGTCGCGGGCAGGCGCGAGTTGTGCATGGCGTCCTCGTACGAGTCGAAGAAGACCACCTCGATGTAGCTGTCCGCGGCATTTCGATCCTTGAGCAGCAGACGCTTGCGAGCCCGGCGGACGTCCTGGGTGTCCTCGAGCCACCGGTGCAGCGCCGCGTCCATCTCCGCACGGTGCTCCGTCGTGTACGTCATGACCTGGACGAACGCCATGGTGGATCCTCTCGCTGTCAGCCGAGCGGAGTGTACGAGCGTCGGAACGTGAGCGCCACGGGCGCGCCGGGCATCCGCGGGACCGTGTGCCGGGCACAGAAGACTTCGACGATGGTCGACATCTATCGCTACGTTCCGCACCCCCGGATCGAGGAGCATCACGCGGCCGCACCCACCAAGGTCGTGGACCAGCGACGCCTTGATCACCCAAACCCGATCGTGCGGTTCAACGCGCGCTTCGGGCTGCGAATCACGGTCGTCGTCGGCACGATGTGGTGCGCGTACGTCTTCACGCTGATCGCGCTCTACGCGCTCCCGACGGCACTCAGGGCCGGCACGCCGGCCACCGTGTTGTGGACCTCCTCGGAGTTCCTGCAGCTCGTCTTGCTGCCTATCATCATCGTGGGCCAGAACATCCAGGCCAGGGCGGCAGACAAGCGGGCCGAGGAGACCTACAAGGACGCCGAAGCGGTCCTCCACGAGGCCACGGAGATCCAAGAGCACCTCTTGGCCCAGGACAAGGTCATCGGCGACATCATCGCGAAGTTGGAACTGATGATGAAGGCCTGACCTGATGCTCGTCGCGATGCTCGATGACTACTGTGACACGGTGCGTACGTTGCCGTGCTTCGCCGCACTCGCTCGACACCACGTCAGCGTCTTCACGGATCACACCGACGACGTCGACGAGCTCGCAAGCCGGCTCGCGACGACCGAGGCGCTGGTCCTCATCCGGGAGCGGACCGCGATCCGAGCGTCGCTCCTCGAGCGACTGCCCGCCCTGCGGCTCATCAGCCAGCGAAGCGTCTACCCGCACATCGACGTCGCCGCGTGCACCCGGCTCGGCATCGTCGTCGCCTCCGACCTGCATCCGGGGGTGCCCTCCTACGCGACGGCCGAGCTCACCTGGGGGCTGATCCTTGGCGCGGTCCGCCACATCCCTGAGCAGGCCGCCTCGCTTCGCGAGGGCCGCTGGCAGACACAGGTCGGGCACACCCTTCGGGGCACCACGCTCGGCGTCTTCGGGTACGGCCGAATCGGTGCGGCCATCGCGCGCTTTGGCGAGGCGTTCGGGATGCGGGTCATGGCCTGGGGCGGCGAGGGCTCGTGGTCGCGCGCCGCCGCCGACGGCGTCGAGGTGGCCCCGTCCAAGGCCGCGCTGTTCGAGCGTGCCGACGTGCTGTCGGTGCACCTGCGGCTCGTGGACGCGACGCGCGGCATCGTCGCCGCCCGCGACCTCGCGTTGATGCAGCCCAGCTCGATGTTCGTGAACACAAGCCGGGCTGAGCTCGTGGTGCGCGGTGCGCTCGCCGAGGCGCTCCGTCTCGGCCGCCCGGGGCGCGCGGCCGTCGACGTCTTCGAGCACGAGCCGCTGTTCGGCGAGACCGACGAGCTGGCGACCATGCAGGCAGCGCTGTGCACGCCGCACCTCGGCTACGTCACGATGGAGGAGTGGGACCTGCAGTTCCGCGACGTGTTCGTCCAGGTGAACGCGTTCGACGACGGCACGCCGGTCAACGTGGTCAACCCCGAGGTCCTCACGAGCGGGGCCCTGCGGCCGAGATGAATGGGGTCAAAACGAGTGCGATCGCACCCTTGACAGCGATCGGCGGCGTCCCACGAGCGAGTCGAGCGACAGGGGGGCCACGGTGACGACCATGCGACGGGTTCGAGAGCTGGCGCTCGCGCTGCCAGAGACGACCGAGCAGCCCCACCACGACATCAGCTCCTTTCGAGTCCGGAACAAGATCTTCGCCACGGTCCCCGATGACCGACACATCCGCATCATGGTCCCCGAGGGCGAGGTGGCCGCGGCGTGTGCCGAGGCGCCCGTTGGGTGCGAGCCGCTCTACTGGGGCTCGAAGCTCCGGGGCGTGGTCGTGACCGTTCGATCGACCCCGGCCGGGCTCATCGCCGAGCTCCTGAGCGAGGCGTGGCATGAAAAGGCCCCGCCAGCGCTGCACCGGTCGCTGGGCGCGGACTGACCGGGGGGGCACGAGGCGAATCGAGGTCACTACGATAGTTGTATGTCGCAAGCAACTACTGCCCGGCCGAGGGGAGCGTCGGCCACGACCTCGACGGACCGCATCTTGGGGGGGCTGTCGACGATCGCCCAGGCCGTCCACCAGCCTCGGCTCCACGAGCGCCTGCTGCGGGCCGCGGGCATTCGCCTCGACCGTGCCGGCGCCTCGCTCCTGGCCAAGCTTGACGGCCACGGCGCCGAGCCCCCGCGGGTCACCGCACTCGCCGAGCGCCTCTCTGTCGACACGCCGACGGTCACCCGCAAGCTTCAGCAGCTCGAGCGGCTCGGCCTCGTGGCGAGGTCCGACGATCCCGGCGACAAGCGCGCCCATCGGATCCGGCTCACTCCTCGGGGTCGTTCGACGCTCGCGCGGCTCGTGACGGCACGGCGCGCGTGGCTCGACCAGCTGCTCGAGGGTTGGAGCGAAGAGGACCGCACGACGTTCGCGCGACTGCTCGAACGCTTCGCATCTCGTCTCTCAGAGGAGCTGGACGGTCCACATGGCGACTGACCTGAGCCAGACCACTGAGGCGCCGGCCGATCACGACTTCTCCCCCGAGGAGCATCGGAGGATCCTCGTGATCCTCAGCGCACTCATGCTCGGCATGTTCCTCGCCGCACTCGATCAGACCATCGTGTCGACCGCGTTGCCGACGATCGCGGGCGACCTCCACGACCTCAACCACTTCGGCTGGGTCGTGACGGCGTACCTGCTGGCCTCGACGGTCTCGACGCCGCTGTGGGGAAAGCTCGGCGACCTCTTCGGGCGCAAGAGCTTCTTCCAGCTCGCCATCGTGATCTTCCTCGGCGGCTCGATGCTGTCCGGGCTCTCCCAGACGATGATCGAGCTGATCGCCTGCCGCGCGATCCAGGGCATTGGCGCGGGCGGCCTCATCGTTGGCTCCCAGGCCATCATCGGCGACGTCATCCCCCCGCGCCAGCGAGGTCGCTACATGGGGTACTTCGGGGCAGTATTCGGGCTCTCGAGCGTGCTCGGTCCGCTGGCTGGCGGCTGGTTCACCCAGCACGCGTCGTGGCGCTGGATCTTCTACATCAACGTGCCCATCGGCATCCTGGCGCTCTTCGCGATCGCCACGGTGCTCCACATCCCGCGGGTCCACGTCTCGCACAAGATCGACCTCGCGGGACTCAGCCTGCTCTCCGCGGGCGTCACCTTGATCATCTTGCTCACCACCTTCGGCGGCCAGCAGTTCGCCTGGTCCTCTTGGCAGATCATCGCGATGGGTGTTGGTGCACTCGCGCTGCTCATCGCGTTCTGCGTCGTCGAGCTCCGCGTCGAAGAGCCGATCATCCCGCTCGACCTGTTCAAGATCCGGACGTTCTGGGTGGCGTCCGCGGTGTCGTTCGCCATCGGCTGCACGATGTTCGGCGCGATCATCTTCTTGCCCCAGTGGCTCCAGGTCGTCCAGGGCGCCTCGCCGACCACGTCTGGGCTCGAGCTGCTGCCAGTCGTCACCGGCATGCTGACGACCTTCGTCATCAGCGGCCGGCTGGTCTCGCGGACCGGGCGCTACAAGATCTTCCCGATCATGGGCACCTTCGTCGTCGGCGTCGGGCTCGCGCTGCTGTCGCAGCTCAGCGTGAACACCCCCTACTACCAAGCCGCGCTGTACATGCTCGTCGTCGGCCTCGGCCTCGGCCTCGTGATGCAGGTCCTCGTGGTCGCGGTGCAGAACTCGGTGCCGCACGCCCGCCTCGGGACCGCGACGTCGACGGCCACCTTCTTTCGGACGATCGGAGGCGCGTTCGGCGTCGCCGCGCTCGGCGCGGTGTTCAACAACCGCCTCCTCGCACAACTGCGCGGGAGCAAGCTGGTCGGCATCGTGAATCTCGTAAAGTCGGGCAGCATCGCGGCGAACCCAGCACAGCTGAACAAGCTGGCGCCATCGGTCAAGGGCCCGGTCATCTTGGCCTTCAACCACTCGCTCCAGGACGTGTTCTTGATCGCGGTCCCCACCGCGTTCGTGGCGTTCGGGCTGTGCTTCCTGATGCGGGAGGCGCCCCTGCGGACCACGGCGTTCGTCGCCCCGACGTCGCGCCACGACGCTGAGGATCACGTCGAGCTCCCCGCGCTCTGAGCCGACGCATCGGACACGGCAGGCGCGTCCGCGTAGCGTGACGGCATGTGCAGAAACATCACCACCCTGCGAGGTCTCGAGCCATCCGCGACGCCCCAGGAGGTCGAGGCCGCGGCGCGCCAGTACGTGCGAAAGGTGAGTGGGGTCCAACAGCCCACGCCGTCGACCGACGAGGCGTTCGAGCGGGCCGTGGCGACGATCGCCGCCGCGACGGCGGTGCTGCTCGACGCGCTCCCGCCTCGTCGCCAACCGCCGAAGACGGTGCCGCCGCTGCGTCGTCTGGCCGAGTCGCGCCACGCCGCGGGCTCCTAGGGCCGCGCTCGATCGAGCGCGGCCTGAGCCCACGCGCCAGAGCGAGTAAAAGGGTCACATGGATCTCGACTACCACGTCTGGCGCTTCGACTGGGCAGGCTCGCCCGCCGAGATGGGTCATCGCATCGGCGACCTCGCTCGCCGCGCCGAGGCCGTCGGCGTCCGAACCCTGTCGTTAATGGATCACTACTTCCAGATGGAGGCCATGGCCCCGGTCACCGATCCCATGCTGGAGGGCTACACCTCGCTTGGCTTCGTCGCCGGGTTGACCGAGCGCCTGCGGCTGCGATTGCTCGTCACGGGCGTCACCTACCGCCATCCCGGTCTGCTCGCCAAGATCATGACGACCCTCGACGTGCTGTCCGGGGGACGAGCCGAGCTCGGGATCGGCGCCGCGTGGTACGAGCGCGAGCACCGCGGACTCGGCGTCGAGTATCCGCCGACCGCCGAGCGCTTCGAGCGGCTGGAAGAGGCGATCCAGATCTGCCTGCAGATGTGGAGCGACGACGACGGACCGTACCGAGGCGCCCACTACCAGCTCGACGAGACGCTCTGTCACCCAGCGCCGGTGAGCGAGCCGCGGCCGCGGATCATGATCGGCGGCGGCGGCGAGCGAAAGACGCTCCGCCTCGTCGCGATTTACGCCGACGCGTGCAACATCATCGGGCCGCCCACCGAGCTCGCGCACAAGATCGACGTGCTGCGTCGCCACTGCGACGAGGTCGGCCGCGACATCCACGAGATCGAGATCACGACGATGCTCCGCGACCTCGGCGCCGCGCCGTCACCCGACGACATCCTGCGCAGCGCCGAGGGCTTCGCTCGGCTCGGCGTCGCGACGCTCGTGACCTCGCCGGTCGGCGACGATCCGGCGGCGTCCCTCGAAGCGACGTTCGGCCCCGTGATCGATCGACTGGCGGCCATCAAGCCCGCCGTGCTCTGACCGCACGCGGCGTCACACGGACAGGCTCAGTCGGAGAGCAGCCGGGCGACCGCCTCGAGCCGCTCGGGCACTGCCCGCCACCACGTCCATCGACCCCGTCGCTCGCCGACGATGAGGCCCGCCGCCGCCAGAATCCTTGTGTGGTGCGAGATCGTCGGCTGGCTCTTCTCGAGGGGTTGTTCGAGCGCGCAGCTGCACACCTCGTCCGAAGAGGCGATCATCGAGAGCATCCGGAGACGAGCGGGGTCGGCAAGGGCACCGAAGATCTGGGCGAGGTCGTCTGCCTCGCCCACCGAGAGCACCTGGGACCCGAGCGTGCCGCAGCAGCCGACCACCGAGTCGCCGACGACGAGGGTCTTTCGAGTCGCCATGTCAAGATCCTAACTATTGACAGTCATCAATGAGTCCGGCAGACTATACATTGACAGTCATCGATCTAAGGAGTGCTATGTCCCGCATCCAGCTTGCCCTCAACGTCGACGACCTCGACGCGGCAGTGGCGTTCTACTCGACGTTCTTCGGCACTGAGCCCGCGAAACGCCGTCCCGGCTACGCGAACTTCGCGATCGAAGAGCCGCCGCTCAAGCTCGTGCTCATTGAGGGCGGCGGCGAACCCGGGACGATCAACCACCTCGGCGTCGAGGTGTTCTCGACCGCCGCGGTCGCCGACGCGAGCGCGCGCCTCCAGGACGCCGGCCTCATGACCGACGTGGAGCACGAGACCACCTGCTGCTACGCGGTCCAGGACAAGGTGTGGGTGAGCGGGCCGGACGGGTCTCGCTGGGAGGTCTACACGGTCCTCGCCGACGCGAGCGACGAGGACTCCCTCGGTTGCGCGCCCGGTTCGTGTACGACCGCGGTCGCCGACGACGCCAGCACGCCCGTGGGGGCCACGCCCGCCTCGAGCTGCTGCTGACGTCGTCGCGCGGTTAGCCGGTGCGTGGCGACACGACGTCGACGGGTCGGCCGCGTCGCATCAGGTGAGGAGCTTCTTAATGCTGTCGGCGAACACGGTGGACAGGTAGGTGGCGTAGGTCACCGTGATGTGCCACTGGTCCGAGTACGCGAGCATCGAGCCGATCACCGACGAGCAGGTCTTCGTGCACAGCCACGGGATCGTGTTCACGTAGAGGGTCTTTGTCGCGCCAGCTGCCGCCCTCTCCGCGGCCTGGTGGCCCTGGTTGTGCTTGATCGGGTTCGGATTCGCGGTCGAGCACCTCTGGACGCCGGTCGGAGACGCCGCCAGGCACATCGGTGGCACGACGTTGAGCAACGTGATGTCGCCCAAGACCGCGAGCTTGGCCTTGCTGGGCTTCAGCAGCGTGATCGTCTTTTTGAGCCCCGTATCCCACTGCGCGTTGGTGAAGAAGCTCTTGGCAGATCTCTTCGCCTGCGCCGAACGGCTCGCGAGCAGGATCACCTTGGGCTTGAGTTCGTTGATCTGGCTGATGTCGCTCGACCGCGCGGTGTTGCACGCCGTGTAGTCGGTGCCAGTCCCCTTGTTCCAGATCGTCACGTCCACCGCCGGACAGCCCAGGGTGAACAGCAGGACGACCCTGTAGTTGTCGCGGACGGCGATTGGAAGAAGCGCCGGCAGCCACATCGCCGCGTGCGAGTCACCGAACAGGACGATGACCTTCCTCGACGCCCTGTCGCCGAAGACGCACTGGGCGATCGACGTGCAGCCATCCTTCGTGAACGGGTACTGGACCTCGGGCGTGTCGTTCGAGGCCGCTGCCACCGACGGGGAGAGGTTCGAGGGGAGCGACTTAATCAAGCGCGAGCCGGCGACGAGCGCCACCACCTGGGCCGGCGTACCTGGCGGCGGCGATGCCCAGGCACCTGTCGCAACGAAGACCAGACATGCGGCGGTCACCGCCGCGACAACGGGCCCGACGCGTTGCGGCCGAACGGCGCTCGACCTCGTGGTGTGGGCGACGTCGGCCGACGCGCACGCGCGGTGTCGACCGAACTGCGCAGCTGGAGCACCGTGACGCACGAGCGAACCTCTTGGCCGGGACCTGGCGACGCTAACACGACGTGGATTCGAGTTTGCCTCGACGTCCGACGACAGACCAACGTCGTGCTGTCGCACTTGACCAACCTCGCGAGCCACCGACTCGCCGGCTGCGACCCATGCCGAGGGGTGACACCATGTGTGCTGGTCATGTCGACCGGGTCGAGCACGCAACGAGGAGGGCACATGCCAGCAAGAGGAAGTGCGGAGTGGCGAGGGGACATCCCGAGTGGCAGCGGGACGTTCCTCGCCGGCGATTCCATCGGCGGCGGTTACACCTTCAAGTCACGCTTCGAGGACGGGCCCGGCTCCAACCCCGAGCAGCTGATCGCCGCGGCACATGCCGCCTGCTTCTCGATGGCCCTGTCCGGCATGCTGGCGCGGGCGGGCACCCCTCCCGAGCTGATCCACACCGACGCGACCGTCACGCTCCGACCCGTCGACGGCACCCCGACGATCACCAGCATCTCCCTCGTCACGGTCGGGAGGGTTCCTGGCCTCGACGCGGACGCGTTCGCGACGCACGCCTCGGCGGCCAAGGCTGGCTGCCCTGTGAGCAGGGCGCTTGCCGGGGTTCCAGAGATCACCCTCGAGGCCACGCTCGAGTCGTGAAGGGCCTGCGCCGGCCCGAACCGATCCGATTGCTTGGGGACCTACGCCCCTACCGGCGGCTGGAGGCGGTCGTCACACTGGTAGTGCAGGCAACCACGCAGAGGTGGCGGGATCGATGAGCACGACAGCCGACACACAACCCAACGACGACGTCGACCTACCCATCGTGGTCGGGATCGACGGCTCGGAGTGCTCGCTCACGGCGCTGCGCTGGGCCGACGGGCAGGCGCGGCTGACCAGTCGTCCGCTTCGCGCGGTCATGACCTGGGAGTGGCCGAACACCTACGGCGACCCCGTCGTCTGGCCTGAGGACATCTCCTTCGAGGCCATCGCGACCCGCGTCCTGCGCGAGAGCGCGGAAAAGGTCCTCGGCCCGGAGCGTGCCGACGAGGTGGAGCTCAGGGTGCTCGAGGGTCCCGCGGCCCTCGTGCTCGACGACGAGTCGGCGCGTGCCGCGCTACTCGTCGTCGGTAGCCGTGGCCACGGCGAGTTCGCCGGGATGCTGATCGGGTCGGTGAGCGAGTTCCTCGCCACCCACTCGCACTGCCCCGTCGTCATCGTTCGAGGCGGGGCCTGAGTTCGCGAACTCACCATGGCGGGGCCGGGTCAGCGAGCGTCAGGGTAGCGAGGATCCATCTCGCCCAGCACGTCGATGAGGATCGTGGACACGACCCAGTTGCGATACCACTTGTGGTCGGCCGGCACCACGAACCACGGCGCTGCGGGCGTCGAGGTCCTCGCGAGCATCTCTTCGAAGGCGGCCCGGTACTCGTCCCACCGCGCGCGCTCCGTGACGTCGGACTCCTGGAACTTCCATCGCTTCGCGGGGTTGGCAACCCGCGCGTCCAGTCGCGTGCGTTGCTCGTCCTTCGAGACGTGCAGGAAGAGCTTGACCACGGTCGTCCCGGCGTCGGCCAGCAGGGACTCGAACTCGTTGATGTGGCCGTAGCGGGCTCGCCACGTCGCCTCGGCGACGAGGCGGTGGACCCGCACGACGAGCACGTCTTCGTAGTGCGAGCGGTTGAAGATGCCGATCTCACCCGCGGCGGGGCAGCGAGCATGGACGCGCCAAAGGAAGTCGTGCGCGAGTTCCTCGTGCGTCGGGACCTTGAACACCGCGACCTTCGTGCCGAGCGGGTTCAGACCGCGCAACACGTGCGAGATCGTGCCGTCCTTGCCAGAGGCGTCGATGCCCTGGAGCACGATCAGCACTGACCGCGCGGACTCTGCGAACAGCCGATCCTGCAGCCCGAGCAGCAGCTTGTGCATCGCCGGGACCGCCGCGTCCGTCGCGGCCCGGTCCCCTGGTGCCCCGGCAGTCGACGCGGCGTCGCGCTCCTTGAGCGCAACTGACGCCCCAGGCTTCACCTGCCAGCTCGCCCGCTCCATCGCGCCTCCTTGCGTGCGCCGGCCGGCGCTGCCGTTCCTCGATGAGCGACACCGAAGCGATGTGGGGGTCTAGCACGCGACGCCCGGCGTCGGCGCGCAAGGAGGTACCGCGTCACCGGTAGCGTTGCTCGTGCTCGAACGCTCACGAGGCCTCAGCGCAGACACGCTCACGTCGCTGGCACTGCTCGAGGCCGCCACGATCGCCGCCGACGGCGGCAGGCTGAAGCTCGAGTGGGGCGCGCTCGGCAACCGGCCAGATGACGAGGTGCGCGACCTGTTGTGGCGGGTGGACGGGGAGCTCGTCGGCTTCGCGGGGCACTATGCATTCGGCTCGGCGACGCCCGAGGTCACCGGCATGGTGCATCCCGCCCATCGGCGCCGCGGCATCGCGACGGCCCTCTTCGACGCGATGCTGCAGCTCTGCGGCGAGCGCGGGGACCGTCGGTTCCTGCTGGTCACCCCCCGGTCATCCTGCGCAGCCAAGCAGCTGGCAACGTCCCATGGCGGCACCCTCGATCACTCCGAGCACGCGCTCGCGCTCCTCGGCCCGGTGGCCGACGGGCCCTCGGACCCTTCCATCTCGCTTCGTGCGGCCACCGCCGCGGACGCCGACGACGTGGACCGGCTTGTCACGGCCGCGTTCGGCCACGCGTTGGGGCAGATCGACCTCGAGTCCATCGACGAGCCGACGCTGGTGGCCGAGCTCGATGGCGCGACCATCGCCACGCTGCGGGTCCACCACACCAAAGACGGCTGGGGCGTCTACGGCTTCGCGGTCGACCCCGCGCGGCAGGGGAGAGGCATCGGCCGGGACCTCCTTCGCCGCGTCTGTCGGGAAGCCCACGCTGCGGGCGTCGAGCGGGTCCACCTCGAGGTCTCCGTCGACAATGACCGCGCGCTCGGCCTGTACACCTCGCTCGGCTTCGCCCACGAGGCGACGGAGGACTACTACGACGTCGCCCTGTGAGCATCGAGCAGGACTACCTACCAGTCGAGCTTGAGCACCTGGCGCATCGTGGCTTCGAAGGACTCGTAGCTGACGCTGTTGCGGGTGCCCGCCACGAGTTCGGCGTCGACCCCGACGGGCACGCGCAATGGGTGTGAGCTCGCGTCAAGCGCGTCGCAGATCGCGAGCGCGACGAGCTCGGGGCCTGGCACGGGCTGGCCACCGCCAAGCGTGCCGATCGCGCCCGCCCACATCGCGGCGAGCTCCGCGTAGGGGCCCTGGCCACCGCGATAGTCGACGAGGTTCGCGCCGAACTTGGTCTCGATCGAACCTGGCTCGATGACGAGCACGTCGACACCGAAGTGCCCCACTTCGAGGTGCAGCGCCTCGGACAGCGCCTCGAGGGCGAACTTCGACGCCGAGTAGTAGCCGGCGAGTGGGCCTGCCACGATCCCTGCCACGGACGTGACGTTGACGACGGATCCCGAGCCCTGCTCGCGCATCGCGGGGACGAAGGCCTGGATCATACGAGCAGCGCCGAAGAAGTTCGTCTCGAACATCCGGCGCACGTCGGCGAGCGGCACCTCCTCGACCGACCCTTCGACACCGAAGCCCGCGTTGTTCACGAGGACGTCGACGATCCCGACCTGTGCGAGGGCGGCGGCGACGGACTCGTCGGAGTCGACGTCGAGCCCGAGGGTCTGGGCGACCTTGAGATCCTCGATCGTCTCAGGCCGACGTGCCGTCGCGATGACCTCGTAGCCCCGGGACGTCAGCTCGATGGCGGTCGCCCGCCCGATGCCGGTCGAACAGCCGGTCACAAGTGCTCGCCTGCTGGTCATGCGTCCCCCTGATGTGCGACGAGGCACGAATCTAGCAACGGGTCGGCGTGCCGCAGCCGTGCCGCGCGGCCCGTCGGGACCACAATGTCAGGACGCGCCCTGCGACGCGAGCACCTCATGCCAGGTACCGCCGCTCAGTATGAGCATGTTCCCGTTGTTCTGGCCGGGGCCGGAGTCACCGATGTACCTGTAGAGGGGATGGCCGTCGTAGGTGGCCTGGACGGTTCCGTCGCTCCGATGGATCGTGCCGAGCGTGCCGTGCACTCCAAGACCCGCCACGGGTTTCCCCGTGTCGGGCGGCCAGTACGCGGTGCAGCCGCCCGTGCAGGCCGAGGTCGTCGGTGCGTCCTGGCTGAACCAGTACAGCGTGAGACCCTGGGCGTTGGTGAGCACTGCCACGCCGCCGATCGTCGTTTCGCCGAGGCGTGCGCTCGCCGCGCCGGTGTTTGAGGGTCCAGGCGACGTCGCGTCGAGCGAGAGCGCGAGCGCGAGCCCCGCGAGCACGACGAGCGCGCACGCGAGCCACCGTGTGCCGGTGCCCTGCAGAACCCGAGTTGTACGCCCCCACCGCTCCTTCGCTGGCTGGTGCGCACGCTCGGACGGCCCGAGCGCGAAAGCGGCAAGTGCGGCGAAACCAACGACCTCGATGACACCTGCCGCGATGCCCGCATCCGTTCGAACCTCTCGGAAGCCGAAGAGTGGCGTCCGCAGCGAGACCAGGTAGCCCGCCAGCGTTGCCACAGAGAAGCCCGCACCGGCCGCGGCGGCGACTCGCCATCCCGTGACGAGGACGGCGAGAGCAAGCCCGAACGCGCTGATCACTTGCAGCAAGAACAAGGCACCGATGGTCGGGATCGTCCGGTAGCCCGTGACATAGAGGTCGAGGTGGACGGCGCCTGTGGCGACGAGCAACCCTGCTCCCACGACGCGCAGTCCCTGCGACGCTGCGCTCGCCGACGAGCGTGGCGCGCGCGACGACGGTTCCTTGCCCCGCGCTTGTCGAGCCGGGACGCGAGGTGCGGCGAGGTCGACGCCGCTGTCGGGGGACGATGCAGTCACGATCCGTCTCCGTTGCCTGGAGCGACGGTCGATGTCGGCACGTTTGACGGAGGCGCCGCGTGCAGGACGTCAATGCGCATCTCTCCCCTTCCAGATCGACACTGAGCCACTCGCCGCACTGGTGAGTACTGCGGCTGCGCCCATTTCGTTCAATTGTGTCGCTCTCCGACCGGACAGTCCGACGATGCCGCATCGAAGGCGTCCTCGCGAGCAGATACTCCGGTCGAGGTGCAGCCAGCACGCTGCTCGCCCAGCAGGGAACTTGACATTGCACCCCTCCATGTCGAGGTGCTCGGCCGTCGCCAGCAGGTATCTTGAGTGCTCCGTGGGGGACACCAGTGGCGTGGAGCATGCACCGAACGAGGAGTCGCTGCCGCCGTCGATTCAGCGCATCAGAAGGCTTGAGCAACTAGAGCGAGAGCGAATCGAAGAGAAGCTTCGGAAAGATGAGCGTCGACGCCAGTCTGTGCTCACGGGCAAGCCGCACGGCGGGCGGCACGACCTCGTCGATCGAATCGAGGAGCGCACCAAGTTCCCTCTGACCTTGCTCGGGATCGCTTGGCTGGTGCTGGCCATCATCATCGTCAGCACAGATGTCAACGGCTCGGCATCCATCTTCTTCGTCGGCTCGTTCTTCGGACTCTGGGTGATCTTCTTCGTTGAGTACCTCGTTCGCCTGGTCGTCACCCCCGACAGCCGGGGCTACCTCAAGCGTCGCTGGGTCGAGCCGGTCACCGTCGTGATCCCGCCGTTCCAGGGTTGGCACGTCATCGGGATCGAGCGCATGTGCCTGCTCCTGCACGAGGGCCAGCTGCGGGTCTTGACCGTCCTCAAGCACCACAGCCTCTTTCGAGTTTTGCTCGCTGCCGCTGCGACGCTGTTCCTCGGGGCGTGGCTGGAGCTGCTGTTCGAAGAGAACGCCGCGGGTGGCAACATCCACAGCTATCCCCAGGCGCTGTGGTGGGCGATCGTGACCGTGACCACGGTGGGCTACGGCGACTTCTTCCCGAAGACAGCTGGCGGCCGAGTCGTCGCCACGATCCTCATGCTCGTGGGCATCGGGCTCATCGGCGTACTGACCGCGACCGTCGCGTCCGTCTTCATCAAAGAGCACACCGATGCGAACAAGGAGGAGTTCAAGAAAGGACATGCCGACCTCGGACAGCAGATCGCACGCATCGGGGATCGGCTGGGTGACGTCGAGCGGCGCCTCGGGGCAACGCCAGCCGACCTGGCTGCGGTCGACGCGGCTGGCGCCAGCGAGCCCGACGGTGACGTCGATGCCGACCCGGCACAATCCACCTCCTGACGAACAGGACCTGGGTCAGACCGGATCGACGACGCCACGCCGCAAGGAACACGGGACGTCACGACGCCGACCGTTCCCTTGACGCGGCACTCGCGGCCCATCGCTCGACAGATGGACGCCCTGGCGAAAAGGGGCCTGCTACGTTGCAAACGTCATCACATCAGGCGATCGGCAGCCCTTTGTGCGACCCCGGAGGTGACGCCATCCACCGATCGATCAAGGTCATCGCTCCGGTCCTTGCGGCCGTGTTCCTCGTGCTCGTCGGGGTGTACTGGACCGACTCGGCGCACTGGTTCCTGCGCTACACGGGAGCCGACGCAGAGTCGGGCACCTGGTACGGCTTCTGGTCGGGATTCGGCGGCTCGATCCCGGACTTTCTCATCCTCGGCAGCATCATCACCGTGTATCGCCACCACAACTGTCACGTGCGGGGCTGCCTGCGCCTTGGGAAGCCGGTCGAGGGGACACCGTACGTGGCGTGTCCAACGCACCATCCCGCGCACGAAGGATCGAGGCGCTCGGTCTCAGAAGAGGTCATCAGGCTCGCGCACGTGGCGCATCTCGATCGGGAGGCACAGGCTCGCGAGCACCCGCCCGCCGTGACGACTGGACCTGCGGCAGGGACGTGATCCTGTCGGGCTATCGCTCTTGCTCGGCGAGGATCGACCGGGAACGCGCGGTCTGGGCCATCTGGATCGCCTCGGCGCCGGGTCCGTCTCGAGATGGCGGCTCGTCGGTCACGGTCGCGCCGAGCAGGGCCCCGAGCGTGGAGGCAGTGGAGGACCGAAGTGCGGTCGCGCTGTAGCCGCCCTCCAAGAACAGCGCGAGGCGACCGGGTCGCGGTGCGAAGGACCGCACGAGCGAGGCCAGCCCCGCGAAGTCCCCACTCGACAGGGCGAGTCCGCCCAACGGGTCGTCGCGATGCGCGTCGAAGCCACACGAGACGAAGACCCAGTCCGGGCCGAACGCGTCGATCGTGGGACCCGCGACCTGCTCGAGCGCCTCGCGCATGACGTCGCCGGTCGCCCCAGGCGGAAGCGGCAGGTTCACGGTGAGACCAAGTGCGTTGGCGCCCCCCACCTCGCTCGCGCGCCCTGTCCCTGGGTACAGCGGCCACTGGTGCGTGGACACGTAGAGCACGTTCGGGTCGTTCCAGAAAAGGTCCTGTGTCCCGTTTCCGTGGTGCACGTCCCAGTCGACGATGAGCACCCGCTGGCCCTTGGCGGTGAGCGCGGCAGCTGCGATCGCCACGTTGTTGAGGAGGCAGAAACCCATGGCGCGATCGGCGAGCGCGTGATGGCCAGGGGGCCGCACGGGCACGAAGGCGATGCCGTCGCCTCGCTCCTCGAGTGCGGCGGTCGCCAACAGCCCGGCGCCTGCGGCGCGCCGCGCCAGGTCGAAGGAGTCGCCTCGCGCATAGGTGTCGGCATCCAGATCACCGCCGCCTCGCTGACAGAGCGTCTCGAGCGCGTCGAGGTAGTCCTTCGTGTGCACGCGCAGCAGGTCCTCGATCGGCGCCGGGACGAGCGCCAGGTGCTCGAGGTCGTCGCCGAGCTCGAGGTCCGCCACCCCTTGCATCACCGAGCGGAGCCGGCCCGGGTGCTCGGGATGGTGCGGCCCACCGTCGTGGCCCTCGTCGCCGGACGGACCGGCAACGATCAGCACGGCACGTGCACCGCATCGCGACGCCCGGGCGACCCAATGAGGGGTGCACTCCTCCGCGTGGCCAGCGCCGAGCGGTACTGGTCGTCAGGTTCGATGGAGAAGCGCACCGAGACCGTCTCATAGTCGCGACTCGACGTCACGTGGAAACCCGAGTGCATGAAGACGCCGTGCATCGTGAGGTTCTCCGCGAGCGTGGACGCGCAGAACGCCGTGATGCCGCGTGGCAACGCCGCGGCGGCCAGGTCGTCCAGCAGCAGCGTCCCGATCCCGCGGTGCTGGAACTCGTCGCTCACCACGAATGCCACCTCGGCCTCGGTGCTGTTCGGGAGGCGATCGTACCGACCAACCGCGACGAGCACGCCATCGTGCGCGGCCACCAGCGCAAGGCGATCGTCGTAGTCCACGCGCGTGAACCGCTCGACCTCACCTTCCGACAGCTCCGGATGAATCGTGAAGAAGCGGAGATACGCCGAGCGGGTCGAGAGGCTGTGGTGGAACGCAGCCAACCTCGGACCGTCGTCGGGGCGGATGGGCCGCACGTGGCAGGTGGTCCCGTCGGTCCAGCTGACGTCGTGCTCGAGCTCAGCGGGATAGGGGCGCATGCGCATCTCCGGACACGGTCATCGACTTCCTCTCGTGCGTTCAACCTAGGAGTTCAACCCGTCTACGACTAGGGCCCTAGGTCCATTGCCACGGACGTGATAAGGGGCGCCTTCGGACCAGAGGCCACTCTGTCGTGGACGTCGCGGTCGACCGCTCAGCGCGCCACCGACGGGGTCTGGCTCTCGAAGTGGCTAATGGACCAGCGCCCAGCCCGCAATGAGGCCGAGGAACACCGCCACCAGGGTCCACAGTATCCACGGCCGGGGTCCCTTTCGGCCCCACTCCCGATAGTTGCTGCCGCCGTCCATGTCCAACCGTACGCCGAGCGTCGGACATGCCGACGGAACTCATCGAACCGGGCGATGCAACATCGCGCCGCCCTGGCGATCCCGCCTCGGTGACGCGCCACGGTCGATGATCGCGGCGCACGACGACGGGTCACGGGTCGCGCAACCCAGCAAATGGGACCATCGGCCCTAGGGGCGACGGATGACGCCTTCCTATCGTGATGAGTGACGTGCGGAATTGAGGCGCACCGGACGCTTTGGAGGCGACATGCGAGCACTCGTGTACCACGGACCTGGGAAAAAAGCGTGGGAAGAGGTTCCCCGACCGACGATCCTCGAGTCGACCGACGCCATCGTGCGGGTTGACGCCGTCACCATCTGCGGGACCGACCTGCACATCTTGAAGGGCGACGT
>PMON01000026.1 GCA_003162395.1 Acidimicrobiaceae bacterium | reverse complement strand
ACACCCGATGGAACCGCACCCCATCCGTTGTTCGTTGAACGGGTGGGGTGCGGTTCCATCGGGTGTTCACTGACGGAGGTCGAATCTCCAGCAATGAAGCGGCGGAGGGCGGCCGAGGGTCCGGTCGCTGGGTGTTCACCAGTGCACCCCACCTTGGTGAACACCTTTGTGAGGCGCTTCACGATCTCCAACGGTCGTTCCTTTGGCGTTTGTGTAGCGAGATACATCGGTGCCCTACGGTCCCGCGGATGCCACATCACCTCCTGCACATCCATGACATCGCGCCCCACGCGGGCGGCGTCGACTGGCTCAGCATCCTGCTTGGGCTCGCGGCCATCGTGGCGATCCTTGGCTTCGCTGGCGGCTTGTCCTTGGCGCTCAATTACGGACTGCAAGCCTCAACTTCTCTAACAGCGGAAGCCACGACCCTTGTAGATGGCGGCTTTCTGTTGGCCGTGAGGCCCGTGGTGAAGGGGGTCGGCCCAACTCGGGTGAGGATGACCAAGCCGGCCAAGGTTCGCGTTACCCAGGTCGGGGTCGTGCCGAACACGGATGCCAAACCAGACGAGGGGAAGTTCTGGGAGAACGACAAGGTTTTCGAGCTCCACAGCGTCGAGCCGGGAGAGGAGTTGGGCACGACTGTCCTCTTTCGGCTCAAGCCCGGACCCGCCGAGTTGGTTGGCTGGTCAATCGAACTGTCGGTACATGTGAAGAAGCGCTGGTGGGCTTGGAGAGCTCCGAT
Organism: Acidimicrobiaceae bacterium; assembly: GCA_003162395.1. Lineage (GTDB taxonomy): Bacteria > Actinomycetota > Acidimicrobiia > Acidimicrobiales > RAAP-2 > Palsa-459. Next base: position 29,078 of record PMON01000026.1, on the reverse strand, counting down.
CGTCTGGTCCAACCGAATCTTCCAGCCAGCACCTTCTGGCGGCGCGCCGGTGCTGGTCACACCGGATGCGTAGCCTGAACTCCTATGACCGAACCCAAGGAAACCAAGCCACAGCAGACATCCGAGTCGCTGGAGAAGTCGGCCACGCAGAGAAGCCTCACTGGCTCTGGCATCCAGGAGCTCCCGGCCAACGCCAACCTGATGGCCGACTTCGAGCCGGCAGGTGGGCAAGAGCTACCGCAGGCATCCGCACAAACCGCCGAGCCAGCCCAGCCCGCGGACAACAACTAGACCCAGGCCAGACCCACTCGCTTCCGGCGACGACCTCGAAGCCGAGCTGCTCAGCGATGGGCTGCACCAACAGAACCGATGCGTCCAGTCAACCCGTCAGCTCAAGCAGCTTTGGTCCAATCGGTTCGGGAACGATCACGTCGAAGTCGCCTCGCGGTCCTGCGGCGAACATGGGCATAGAGCTGAAGAAGCAACCCCCGGCGTAACTGGCTTGATTGCACTCTCTGATGCTGGCGCTGCCACCGCGTCCGAACGTGGCGACCGGAGTGCCATTTGGTTCGAGGCCGCGGATTTCGACCACCCCACCCGTCGAGTTCGTATGCCAGACGACGAGCACGCCACGGGACAGTTCGAGTCCGAATTGGTCGGCAGCGATCAGGCCGCGCCCCGCGTTCATGTATTGGGGCGCATGGCTGAGCCGTCCGCCGGGCGTCGTTCGCTCAAGAAAGTTGGCCATGAAGACCGAATGGCCGCTGACCCAGTCGCAGGGGTCTTGGAGGTAGCCGAATATACCTGCGCCGCCGGCGCTGTCCAGATAGCCAGTCCCACCGTTGTACGAGTTCGGTCGCAGCTTCTCGACGCTCCGCTGGAGGTTGGACGTAATGGCTGGCTCGAGTCGCCCACGCTGATTCAGTGCTGCGAGCTCAAGTGAGCCGCATCCTGCAAAGGTGAGTGGCGCCACGATGACAATGGTCCCGCTCGCCAAGGGGATGAGCTGGCCGACCTCGGATCCCATCGGGAGCACACGAGACGTCTGCGTCGAGTTCGGTGCGTACGTCCAGCGGAGTTGACCAGCGCTGCTGAACGCATAGACACGAGGGACGGTGCAGCCGTGTGAACATCCGTTATCGCTCCCCATGAGGATCGTGCCGTTCGGCTCCTGGAGGAGCGAGGCGGTATAAGGGCTGGAAGCGACCTCAGGCGACCAATCGGGCAGTTTGCGAATCAGCCAGCCGTTGCGTCCGAAGGATCGGACGGGTTGTCCCGTGGAGTCGATCTCCGTGGCGATGAGGTGTTCGTTTGAGCCCCCGAAGATCAACGCGCCACCGTCTCTTGATTGCGCAATGGCATCCACGTTGCCGAGGTAGTCGCCCGGCCACTTGAGATGAAGGACGCCGTTGACACCGAACTTCGGGTCGATGGTGCAGTTGGATCGAACGGCCTCGAGAATGATGCGCGGCGCTTGATTGCGGTATGTGGGAGGCATGTACGAGAAGCCGAAGAGAACGTCTCCGCCCCTGAGTGCGACGGCGTACCCGTTCTGGAGGTCTGAGATGTCCGGCGGGTGGAGCTGGATTCCGCGGCCGCCATTGCAGCTTGCATCGAACTGGCCGAGCGTCCCCGCCGTCTTGCCCGCTCCCGACGCATATCCGACACCCAAGAGCGCCATCCCAAGCGACCCCAACAAGACGACGCTCAGGATTCGTCGCACCTCTCGATCATGCCTCGACTAGGTCGATCAGACAAGGGACGCTGTCCTCGCGCCCGGAGGCATCGCCACATTTCAAGTGTGAGGTGGCCCTTCCTCCCGTCGGTCGGCATGGCTGGTCGCAGGGGGGACCCTTCAGGGGAGTCGATTCAGTTGCCCTAGGACTGGGAGTAGCCCTGAGCACAACGCCCGCTCCTTGACCAAGCCATTTTTGAGGGAGAGGATCGCTGAGGCAACATCAGCGAAAGAACAGCGTGAAGTCGATGAAGAAGCTCCCAACCGTCCTGATCCTGTCGATTGCGCTCGTTGCCGGGCTCGGAGCTGTGGGGATCGTGGCGGAGCGCTCCCGCATCGACTCGTTGCAGCAGCAGATCGGCAAGCTTCGTTCTGACCAGCCACTGCTGGGACGACTTGTCGGGGACTTTCGGTACGGGTCGGGATTCGGCTCGCCACGCCCGGCTGCAATCTTCAACGGCGGGGATCCGACAGGGCGCGTGACGGGGATCCGGTGGCTGTCGTGGGGAGGGCCGACCGCGGTCGGCACTGGCGAGGCCGTGTGGGTGCCAGCAGGGACTGACGGCATGCGCCATGCCAAGTTCGAGCGCGCCACCGTTGTCGCCTTCGACCTCGGAACCTGCGCCAAGCACCTGATGTACCAAGGCGTCGAGTGGTACTTCCCCAGCAAGGGGCAGTCGTTCAATGGCTTGCAGTTTGAGGATGTTTGTACAGGCGCGTACGTGCTCGGCCCACCGAAAGCCAGGACGGTGGTTCGGACGATCCCGGTGACGACGTGTTTGACGGAGTTCTCGGCAAGTGGATCGAACCTGATCCTCCCGCGCTCGATCAAGGTCCGTGTGCCGCCAAGTCTCGACGTGTCAGGCCTTGAGCTCTACGGCGATCAGGCCAACTATGGACTCACGCTCGGCCCCATTGGGTGGAGTTGCAGCGCATCCTCGTCGAGCGACGGGATCTGGATCCAGATCTATCCACCGTCAGAGCATTGGTCTGCCGGCTCGGTACGTCTGATCCACGGCGCTGCAATCACGATGAATCTCGATGGCGGCTGCTACGAGTGCAGGCTCTCGATGGTGTGCCCATACTTCTCTGGAGCCAGGAGGGACTGGGCGGCGTCCTACTACGTCCCTGGCAAGGCCGACAGCAGCGTTGCTGCCAACTGCTCAGGTCGCCAGGGCGAACTGGTCACCCGACTGCGACCCGATCTCGCGCAGTTCACTGATCCCCCGGGCGTTTCAGGCGGCGGCTTACCCTCGGGTGGGTTGAATCCATCGGTCGGCCTCATGTACTTCGGGCCGTACCCGGACGCGATGCTCTCATGCACGCTTCCAGTCGCCCAGTCAGGTCTCTGTGCTCCGATCCTTCGGTGGTTCGTCTTCACGAATCAAGGTGCCAGCCCATCAACCGTGAGCCATGGAGTTCTTCGAACCAGCCAGGTTCAGTAGCTCAGCGGGGTTGTGCAAATCGGATTCGGTCAGGGTTGAGTCCGAACCTCGCTATCTCGCTCTCGATGGTCGTACTTCTCCGCAGCTCTGCCGTTGAGACGACCAGCCCAATAGGCAATTCCGATGAGGAGCGATCCTCGATTCCCATATGGTGAGTGCCTGTGCGCAGGTTTGGTGTCGCTGTCCTGCTCATCACTGTCGGGGCGGGACTATTTCTCAGCGGGTGGGCACTGGCCACTCGATCGCAAGACGCTGCTGTCAGAGGGCGGCCAACCGAGCAGGCGTCTCTCCTGGCTGCGCTGGGGACCGGGAGCTATCCGAAGTCGTGGATTGCAATCAGCATCGCCCATGACCCCGAGGACCCCGCATGGGTGGAGTTCGGCCTCTCGGGCAGGGGTGCGCACGCATCGCAAGTTCAGAGCGGCGCAGGCATTGCCGTGCGCCTCAGCGCTGGGCACTGGCGCATCATCGTCGAACCAACCACCATCTTCACCTCGACGATCTGCGATCCCAGGTCGAGTTCATTCGTGCCCCTCGCTGTTCGAGCCGTCTTCGGCCTGGGCTGCGGACTCGACGTAGGTCGGACCTACCCCCCAACCAACTGATCGTCAGCCGACCAACTCAGCCGAGATTGAATTGCCGGTCGTCGGGCCACCGCTGTGTCCGCCGGACTTGAATTCTTGCCGGGTTGAGAATGCGCGGATGTTGTCACGGCCTCGCTGGCTCACCACCACAGCGGTCTGCGGGAACTGCCTCACCAGCGAGCAACAACTTGAGCGCAGACCTCGGGACCAGGATCCGGCGCCCGATCCTTATCGCTGGGATCTCCCCGCGTCGGACGGCGTCGTACGCAAAGGCGCGACTGATCCCTAGGGCCACGGCGGCCTCCTCGACCGTCCACGTCAGCCGGGTCGGCGACTCGGGCACCGCGCCGGCGCCGCCGCTCATCGCGGCGCCGGCGGGCAGGGCGCCTCCTGGAGTCGTGTCACTCAGCGCATCGGCGAGCTCCGCAACGTGCCTCGACCAGTACGAAGGATCGGCGAGTTCGAGCGTCGTTTCGGGAGGTCTTCCGCTGCTGTCCGGAACGACCCGATCGCGGCTGCGCCAACCGGCCACCGCCCCCAGGAGCTGTCCGAGCTCGAGGGGCCGTCGTGCCCAGGTAGCCGGATTCACCACGATGACGGAATCTGCGGGTAAGCCGGGATCTCCGAGCCTCTCGGTACTCATCCCGCCACTTCGCTGCCAGCCGGAACGTCGAGCAAGCCGGCAAGCACCTGAGCCGCTTCCTCGTCGGCCGACTCGAGATGGTGTGCGTAGACGTTCAGCGTCGTCGAGGGATTGGCATGGCCGAGCCTCGAGGAGACGGTCTTCACCGGCACCCCAGCCGCAAGAAGCTGAGTGGCGGCGAAGTGCCGTAGATCGTGGAACCTGACTCCCGCGACACCGAGTCGGTCCGAGAGGTGCCGGAACGCGCGCGTGACACGGTCCGGTCGCCACGGAGCGGAGCCATCGGGCATGTCCGAGAAGACAAAGGCAGTAGTCGGGAGTGCAGCATCGCAGGCGCGAGCCCGGTGCTCGCACCCGCGATGGTGCACGCTGAGCGAGTTGCATGTCTCGGGGTCCAACGACACCCGTCGCTTGGCGTGCGTCTTCGTGTCCTTTTCGATCAACTGGTCCGCTCGCCAGCCGGTGAGGGACCTCGCGATGGTCAGCCAGCCGCTCTCGAGATCGATGTCGCTCCATCGGAGCGCACACAGCTCTCCTCGACGAGCGCCGGAGACCGCAGCCAATCTGAGGAAGCACCCGAAGTCGGGATCAGACCACTCACAGCTTTCGAGGATCTGCTGGACCTCCATGGGGTCGGGGATTACGGACTCCTTCCTCTGGACCCGGGGCGGGCTTGCCCTGGACACTGGGTTCGAGATAATCCACTCCCAGCGGACCGCCTGGTTGAGGAGCATCCGAAGCAGTGCGTGGACGTGCTGGATGCTCTGAGCCCCGAGTGGCTTGGCGCCCCGGGCGCCCCGTTGAAGCTCGGCGTAGTAGAGGTCAATGTCGACCGCCCGGATCGATCGGAGCTTCGTCGCACCGAACCGCGGGAGCAGGCGCTTCTCCAGCAGGCGCTCGTACTCTGCGAGCGTGGACGGGGCCAAGTCCAGCGTCGCGATCGACCGCCACTTCGTCACGAGCGCGGTGAACGTCGGATCGACCGCCGCGGACCTCCGTCGACGAGCCTCCACCAGCATCCGGTTCAGCTGGTCGTCGGCCGCGCCCTTAGGCCCACGGATCGTCTTGGTCGTGTAGCGACGCCTGCCCTCGGCGTCTCGACCGAGGTAGACCTTGGCCCTCCAGACGTTCTTCCCTCGCTCCTCGAGATGTCCTCGCACGCGTCACAACGGTCGCGGAGTTCAAAGGGATTCCCAAAAGGATTCCCAAGACTGTCCTGGACAGTGAGCGAGACGCCCGAAACCCAATCCCCACCTAGCGCCCTCGGCAGGATTCGAACCTGCGGCCTGCGGTTTAGGAAACCGACGCTCTATCCCCTGAGCTACGAGGGCGATCGTCATCAAAAGACTCGAACTCAAGCCGTCAAGACCCTACCAATCAATCACGCGCCCACCGTCCCTGAGGGTCCACCACCGAAATCTAGGTCCGCAATAGGTTCGAGACTGCTGTCCAGTGACTGAGACGCCTCGAGCGTCGCCGACCGAGCGGCCAGCACTCCCAGGGCCGCGTCACGGCCCATCTCGAAGTTGAGTGAGCGGCGAGGATTGAGTGCCCTTCAACTCAGGGTCTCTTGGTGACTCGCATCTCGTGAAGGGAGAGGAATCGACGAGGCAGCGCGACGTGGGATCGGCGTTGGCCGAGAACCGTTCAGCGGTGAGCAGTCGACCTACGACTGCCGAGCGCAGACTTGTACGGTTCTCGGCCAAGTGCCGAAGTTAGTAATTCATGGACAGGGGCTGTGGAGGGATGCCGAATTGGCTGTGAATGACCCCGCTGTCGCGGACGTGGGCGTAATTCCCCTATCATCTTCGGTGTCCTTGCATATATAGGAGATGTTGTTATTGCTAGTTAGATCCTGGGTAGTTCCTCCGGGCCCGTTGTAAATGGCTTCCGAAAATGGAACTGACATCGGTGGAATGTATGGCGCGTAGCCGTCGAGCTCTCCGAGATGATTCTCTACAATCCATTCCGCCGAGGACTTGTCGTAGTAAGGAGTCCACGTTTGGAAGTACGAGTACTGCCCAGTGTTTTCATTCTCGATCCAGAAGATCGAGTCTAATTGCCCATCAACGTTGCCTTCGTAGTCGAGAGCTACGTAAGCAACTTGACCCTTCGCAATCGGCGGCCCCGCCTGCTGTTCATATGGTGTAACCGGACATTGATCGTCAGGGTATTGGCTCACGCATGCAGAACTGAAGTCCTCAAACCAGAAGTACGGATCACCATTCCCGTTGATGTCATCCTGAGTGACGCCAGCTTGGATGATGGGATCAATGCCTATTCCGGTCCAACTTGAGAATGAGTATGGATTGTCGTAGGAACCCGGGTTTGGCACCGTCCAATCAGCCGCGGAATAGTCGATTCCATTCCAACCGCTCGGCGCCTGGGAGTTGTCATATCCAGTCCAGGCCACCACGTGTCCGCCCCAGTTGTCGGAGTAGTACTGACAAGGCAGTGTCGTTGAACCTGTCACACGAGCGGGACACTGATTAGTGTTCGTACGCCCAGGAAGGCACGTGACCTTGGGGGTAAAGAACTGCTTCGCATCTTTCATCGCCGTGACCCAAGCCGCAAGGGCCTTCTCGTCAGATGATGCTGGTCGTTGCGGGTAGCCCAAACTGCTAAGTTGCAACGCACTCGCAGTCAACGGATCGAAGCCCTTTGCTGGCTGACGCAATATGGAGATCGAGCCTCCGCAACTCGTATGAATCGTGACTGATACAGGAGCCTTTCCTGCTGTCGTTGCGCCCGCGTCCTGAACGCTGGCAATGGAAAGTGATCCAAGCGCTATCACCAACGTTGATACCACGAAGACCGACATTCTTCGCGCAGAAGATTGAACTTTCAGTCTGGATATCAATGCAACCCCCATTCATCGTGATCTGGCGCCAAGTACGCCGCAAGCACTTCATGCAGATGGCGGACGATCCGGTCTCGTCGCCGAGTGTGCTGCACCGTCCGGTTGTAGCACCGTTAGTAAGGGGAGTAACGGATGGTCTAGACCCCCGTAGAAGCACCGCCGGGGATTGGGGCGTCGACACCCATCTCGACGTCCACGTCGCAGCAGCCCTGGACCCGTTCGGCGGACTCGTCGGCTCCGGTCCGCTCACGACGGACGCCGAGGGCCATCGCGAGCTGCTCGAGTGACTGCGCAACTTCGGGGATTGTCACCTTCATCGGCGTCGAGGGCACCAGCTCCTATGGCGCTGGGCTCGTGAGCTTCTTGCGCCGCGAGGGCGTCCACGAAGTCGCGGTCAACGCACGAATCCGCAGGCTGGTCGCAACAATGCAAGTCCAGCGATCTACGGAAGCGTCCTCGGCGCATGGGAAGACACCTGACGGCGCTGCAGAGGCGATCCGCGTGCTCGTCGTCGCCAAGCGCGCGACAGTCCGCTGCCAAGGCAATGAGATGCCGCACGTGTGTGTGACTGTGCCACAGCAGGAGCTCTATGGGTGTTTCAAAGAGCTCAAGGTCCCTTCGCGCGTCGAGCTGGCAACAAGCCTGCGCTCTGATCGTTCGCCCGATCCGGTGACAGCTGCGACCAAGTCGTCACCGTCGTCGCTCGCACGCAGGATCAAGTCGCAGAGATTGAGCTCGCTGCTCGACGAGCGGAGGTGATCATCGTGTTGTGGCGGATCGTGAAAGTGCGCATCGCGAACGATCCGGAGACGCACGCACACTTCGAGCGAAGGTAAAGGAGAGACGCATGTTGCGCCCTTCTCAGGATCCTAAGCGCTATGTAGCTCGGGAGGTCTATGGGCACGTGTCCCCGCGGCTGAGTCTCCCGTAGCGGGTCTAGCGCGGGCCCCAATGCCCGTCTCTTCGGCTGGCTACCAAACGACCCGCCACCGGGATCCATGGACAAAGAGGCGCGTGAATTCATAAGAGCGTGCCCCAGTCTGAGTGGATCTTGGTTGGTGTGTCCGCTGGCTTGAACCCGAACACACGAAAGGGGACTTGACACGTGATTCGTGCGTCGCAGCCGGACTCCCTAGACCGCGGCCGGGGGTGCTCATCCTTGGATCATGCCGTACGCGGTCGTTGGCCGAAACGTCGCGAGCACGCGACCTTCCTTGACCATTGTCGCTTTGAAGTCCTCCCAGTCCGGATGCTCGCCGGCACCTCGGCGGTAGTAGTCCACGAGCCCTGCCGTGACGTCGTCATCCACGCTCGTCGCCACGCCGCTGAGCACGACCGTGCCGTCCAGCACCACGAAGTTCCAGAAGTCCTCGCCAGGCACGTAGAGCGCGGCCCTCGGATCCCGGCGGAGGTTCTTGGTCTTCTTGCGAGACTCCGTGACCGAGATCAGGTAGTCGTCGTCGCGCGGGACGTACATGATGTTCGACAGCTGCGGGCGACCGTCTCGTCGAATTGTCGTCAGCACGCCACGCTGCCGGGCGTGGGAAAACGCGAGTGCCTGTGTCAGCTCCATGCCCGAGAGGCTATTGGGGCACGCCATCTTCTCGGCGCACCGGATCGTCGGTGGGCCGTCGAAGGAGCTCGTCAAGCAGGAGGCGGTGCTGCGCACGGAGCTCGCCGAGGCGGTCCGTAGGCCAGCGAAGTGAGGCAACCAGGAACTTCTCGTAGAGGACATAGCCAAATGCCGACGCCACGAGGCTCACCGTCCGGGCCGACACGTCATCGGGTGACATCTCGGCGTGCAGCTCGGCGACTCGCTCACGTATCCGGCGGACCAGGTTCCCCTGCTGGCTCCACCCCTCGTCGTTGGAGCCCAGCGAGACCTCAGCCAGTCTGGTGGCGACGAAGGGCTGTTCGAGCACAAGGTCGAACACCGCGGTCACGATCCCGTCGGTGCCGCGGTCGTCCAGGAGTCGAAGCGTCATCGCGTCGCGGTCGGCGGTCGCCTCGTCCAAGAGCCCCTCGAGGGAGCCGTAGTAGCGGTAGACGAGGGAGTGATTCACCCCCGCGGCCCGAGCCACCTCTCGCACGCCGAAGGGCCGAGCGGGTCGTAGTCCGGCGAGTCGCCGTGCCGCGTCGAGCAGCGCGCCCTTTGCGTTCCTTGTCGAGACGACGTCGATGTCGGCGCGGCGCGGCACGGTCTGGAGCGATGACCTCTCGGGCGGGAGAACCGACACGCAAGAATCGTTGCACGGCGGATGCGCATTTACCAGTCCTCAGTGTGTCGAGTCCCCAAAACTTTCACACACCGAAGGGCGCTATTGCACAGGTCTCGACGAATGCAGGGCACGAGAAACATGCAACGCATTGCAGTCTGGACCACGACTGCTCCCACCGTCGATGCACCGTGCATGGAGGCGCACACGGATACAGACGTCATGGTGCGCAATCGACGAGCATCGTTCAGGTGCACAGGAGTGAGATCACGCCCGCCAGCTCGTAGTAGCGGCGGTCTCGATCGTGGTCGTGCAGCTCGACGGTGCAGGTCGAGTTCGTTCATGCATGGCGCCTCCCTGGGCGACTGTCGACCATCGGGCCGACGGCGTCACCGGAGCCGAGCCGTGCCGTCTTTCGCCCCATCACGACCGAGGTGCCGCCTCCATGCGTGCAGGTCAGAGCCGACGAAATATCCTTCAGCGAATCGATGCTCGGCTGAACGAACTTCGTGTGTCAACGACACGCGCCACTGCTACTGTCGCGCTCGCAACTTCAATGCCAGGCGGGAAACCTTCGAGCAGCGTTGGCGATGGTACGGGGCAGTCGGTTCCGGTTCTTCGACGCGCGGCTCGACGTTCACCGGATGGCCCTGCATCCCACAGAAGGGGGACTCAGTTATGCATGACCACACAGGCAGAGGGTCGAGGTCGGGGCGCGTATCGCGTCACGGTCTCAAGGCCGTCGCTGGGATTGGGGCGATGGGGCTCCTCGCGGCTGGTCTTTCGGTGGGGACCCCGGCAGGCGCGCAGATCAGGCCGCATGCCACGAAGTTCCTGGCGTGTGAGGTGACCGACATCGGCGGACTCGGGGACAAGTCCTTCAACTACTCCGCGTACCAAGGGTTGCTCCAGGCTCAGAAGTCCGCTGGCGGCCCTTCGAAGATGTCGATCGCCGTCGAGCAAACACCACCGACCGGTGGTGAGAGCAACTATGAAGCGGAGATCCAGAAGTTCATCAACGAGAAGTGCAACATCATCGTCACGGTGGGCTTCCTCATGGACACCGCAACCGCAAAGGCAGCGAACGCGCACCCAAATCAGAAGTTCGCGATCGTTGACGACGTGCCGACGACGACGTCCAAGAACGTCATCTCCTTGACGTACCAAACGAACCAGGACGCCTTCCTTGGTGGCGCGCTTTCGGCCGCCGAGACCAAGACAGGGACCGTCTCGACATACGGCGGCCAGAAGATTCCGCCGGTGACCATCTACATGGACGGTTACGTAGCAGGTGTCCGCTGGTACGACCACAAGTACAAGAAGCACGTGAAGGTCCTTGGTTGGACACCGACGCCCGGTCGCAACTACAAGGACGGTCAGTACGACGGCACCGGCGTCTTCACGAATGACTTCACGACGCAGTCGAAGGGCGAAGCCGACACCAAGACCTTCTTCAGCCTGGGCGCGGACATCGTCTTCCCCGTCGCAGGCAGCGTCGGTCTCGGCTCGGTCGCGGCGGTCAAGACCACGGCTGGAAAGCACTACGTGGATTGGGTCGACGTCGACGGGTGCGTCTCGGAGCCCACGGACTGCAAGTACTTCCCAATGAGCATCACCAAGGGGATCCTCACGTCCGTCAAAGCTGCAATCACCGCAGCGTTCCACCACACGTTCAAGGGCGAGGTCTACGTCGGCACGCTCAAGAACAAGGGCGTCGCCCTGGTCGTGGACAAGAAGTCCATCAAGGAGACCGCGGCGCAGAAGACGATGATCTCCACCTTGATCGCGGGAATCGAGAAGGGCAAGATCTCGGTCGACCCGAACAAGTACCCCGTCGTCCCCTAGCGGCACGACAACACAGGGGTTGACAGCCCCGCACAGGAATAGAACGGCCGGGTCCTTGAGGACCCGGCCGTTCTGCAATTGCGTGGCTATGGTGTGCCGCCGATGAGGGTAGAGCTGCGGGGCATCACCAAGACGTTCGGGTCGCTCGTTGCGACCGACGACGTCTCCCTGACCGTCGAGCCGGGCGAGGTCCACGGCTTGCTCGGCGAGAATGGCGCGGGCAAGAGCACCCTGATGAACGTCCTCTTTGGGATGCTCCACGCCGACCACGGGGAGATTCTCATCGACGGGGAGCACGCGACCTTTCGAGGGCCTGGCGACGCCGTCCGGCTGGGTATCGGCATGGTGCACCAGCACTTCATGTTGGTGCCCGTCTTTTCTGTCACCGAGAACGTCGTCCTCGGCTCCGAACCGACCCGATTCGGGCAGCTGCTCGACTACCGCAAGGCTCGCGCGCGGATCCGCGACGTGTCCACCCAATTCGGCCTCGACGTCGATCCCGACTCCCTCGTCGAGGACCTTCCTGTCGGTATCCAGCAACGTGTCGAGATCCTGAAGGCTCTCAACCGCGACGCTAAAGCCCTCATCCTCGACGAGCCGACGGCCGTTCTCACACCACAAGAGACGGAGGCATTGTTCGCCATCATGCGATCACTGACCAAGTCCGGCAGGTCGGTCCTGTTCATCACACACAAGCTCAAGGAGGTGCTCGAGATCGCAGACCGCATCACGGTGATGCGGCGGGGAAAGGTCGTCGGGACGACGACGCCGCGTGAGTCGAGCGAGGCGCTCCTCGCCGAGATGATGGTGGGACGATCTGTCAATCTCGTCGTCGCCAAGACACTCGCGGCGCCGACGGACTCGGTGCTGCAGCTCCACGAGCTCCGTGTGATCGACGACAGGAACATCCTGACCGTCGACGGCGTCAGCCTCGATGTGCACGCCGGAGAGATCCTCGCGATCGCGGGCGTCCAGGGCAACGGGCAGACCGAGCTCGTCGAGGCCATCACAGGGCTGCGCAAGCCGGTCGGCGGAACGGTCGTCCTCGACGGAGTCAACGTCACCGGGGCGTCGCCCCGCGCCATGCTCGATCGTGGGCTCGCCCACATTCCCGAGGATCGCCAGCACGACGGCTTGGTGCTCCCGATGTCCGTCGCGGACAACCTCGTGCTCGATCAACACAGCTCGCCTGTATTCGCCTCGTTCGGCACCAGAAAGCTCTCTGCGGTCCGCGAACATGCCTCCGAGATGATCGAAGAGTTCGACATCCGCACCGACAGCAGCCAGGTCCCAGTGCAGACGCTGTCGGGTGGCAATCAGCAGAAGGTGATCGTCGCACGAGAGCTCTCTCGGCCGATCCGACTGCTGGTCGCCGCGCAGCCAACCCGGGGCCTCGACATCGGCTCGATCGAGTACGTCCACCGTCGCATCGTGGCCGAGCGCGACAAGGGGCTTGCGGTACTCGTCGTGTCGTCGGAGCTCGACGAAGTCATGGCGCTCGGTGACCGGATCGCGGTGATGTACGAGGGCCAGATCGTCGGCATCGTCGACCCAAGCGTGGGCCGCGAGCAGATCGGCCTCATGATGGCCGGCATCACCCCGCAGTCCGCCGCGACGCTCGAGAGCAGCGCGTCGTGACGATCGCCGAGGATGGCGTCGCCATTTCGGACGAGTCCGCCCAGGTCCCCATCCCCCGGACGCCCAAGCGGTCACGGCTCCGGCGAACCGGGCAGTATCTCGCCAGCTCCAATCAAGTGGTCGTTGCCTTCTACGGGCTCATCATCGCGTTGGTCGTGGGCGGCGTGCTGTTGACGTTTTCGACGCCGCCGACGCTCCACGCGGTCACGTCGCTCTTCGACCATCCGGGCGCGTCGTTCGCGACCATCTTTTCGACGATCGGCGACACTTACCGTGAACTCTTCACCGGCTCGATCATCGATCCGGCACAGCTCGCGCATTCGATCTCGACCAACCAGCAGTGGTCGCTCACGATTACACCGCTGTCGGAGACCCTGGTCAACGCGACGCCGCTCATCGTTGCGGGACTCGGCATCGGCATCGCCTTTGAGACCGGCGTGTTCAACATCGGCGGCGCGAGCCAGGTCACCATGGGAGCGGTCGCCGCGGCCTACGTCGGCGCCGACGTCTCGATGCCGGCGCCCTGGCACGTCATCGCCTGTCTTCTCGCCGGCCTCGCTGGTGGCGCGCTCGCCGGCGCCGTACCGGGCGTCTTGAAGGCCCTCACGGGTGCCCACGAGGTGATCGTCACCATCATGTTCAACTACGTCGTCGGATCGCTGTTGATCTGGGTGCTCGAGACGCCCTGGCTCGGCCTCCAGGCGCCCAACCAGGGCGACACCATCTCGAAGGCGATGCCATCCTCGGTCTCGCTGCCGCACCTGTTCGGACCGAATCTGCGAGTCGACCTAGGACTTCCCATTGCCCTTGCTGCAGCGGTCATCGCGTGGTGGCTCCTCGATCGGAGCACGATGGGATTCCGATTCCGGATGACGGGCGCGAGCCCGAGTGCCGCGAGGACGGCGGGCGTGGACGCGAAGCGCACGACCATCCTCGTATTCCTCGTCTCGGGCGCCTTCGTAGGTCTCGCAGGGGCGATCCAGCTGGTCGGCTTCGACAACGCCATCGGGAACATCGGACCACAGGGCTACCAGGGCGCCATCGGCTTCACCGCGATCACGGTCGCACTGCTCGGCCGAAACCGGCCGATCGGCATCGTCTTCGGCTCAGTCCTCATTGGCGCGCTGGTCTGGGGAGCCTTCCAGGTGGAGGCACAAGCGGGCATCTCACCGGATCTGACCAACGTCATCCAGGGAGTGATGCTGCTATGCGTGGCGACCCCCGCGCTTGTCGCACACATCTTCCGGCTGAGACCGGGAACCGCGGCATCATTCAAATTCGGCGGGTGGGGAACGTGACGACGACCCAGCCTCACCTGGAGTTCGCCGCCCCGAGGCACGAGACCGTCGTGGTCTCGACCCTGCGGACGACCGGGATCGGCGTCTTCCTCTGCCTCCTCGGCGTGCTGTGCGCGCTCGGCTTCGGCGTCGACGTCGGTCCGAACGTAGTCGCGAGCTTCACGGTGAACTACGCGACGTCGAACCTGGTCTCAGCGTTCACCGTGCACACCGAGTGGGTTTCCATTGCGCTTGGTGGCCTCTGCTTGTTGCTCGGCATCTTCCTCATCATCCGACCTCGCTTCAGATTCCCCGTCATCCTCTTGTCGGTCGGCTTCCTCGCCACGCTCTTCTGCCTGCTCATGTGGGCCCAGCGCTCCACCCCCGACCTCCCCATGAGCCTCGGGGGCTTCGTCACTGGGTCCCTTTCGTATGCAACGATCCTCATCTTCGGGTCCCTCTCGGGTGCGATGTGCGAGCGCTCGGGCGTCGTGAACATCGCCATCGAGGGTCAGTTCCTCGCCGGCGCATTTTGCGGCTCGCTGGTGGGCAGTGCCGTGGGTAACGCAGCCTCGGTGGATATGGGCTATCTCGCCGGCGGCGTCGCGGGCATCGCGATCGGCGCCCTCTTCGGTGCGATCCTCGCCTACTTCGCCCTTCGCTTCGGTGCGAACCAGATCATCGTGGGCATCGTGCTCGTTCTGCTCGCGACCGGGCTCACGGGCTACTTGAACTTCCAGATTCTGGATGTGTACCAGAACCTCAATGCTGGCAACGTCGCGCTACCCATCGGTATCCCGTACCTCGACCAGATTCCCTTGCTCGGGCCCGCACTGTTCGATCAGAACGTCTACGCCTACATCGCCGACGTGCTGGTGGTGGTCGTCTCGTTCGCCTTGTTCCGAACACGCTGGGGGCTCCGCGTGCGCGCGGTCGGCGAGCACCCGAAGGCGGCCGAGACCGTCGGCATCAACGTCATCCGGACGAGGTACAAGAGCGTGATCCTCGGCGGCGCGATCGCCGGCTTGGGCGGCGCGTACTACACCCTCGGCCTGGCCGGGGGATTCTCGCCAGGCCTCACCGGTGGTCTCGGCTACATCGCCCTCGCAGTCATGATCTTCGGGCAGTGGCGGCCGTATCGATGCCTCGGCGCGGCCGCGCTCTTCGGCTCCATGTTCGTGCTCCAGAACTACCTGCAGGTGTACAACACCGGCATCAACAACGCGCTGCTGGTGATGTTGCCCTACCTCGTGACGATCGTCGTCGTGACCGGCCTCGTCGGCCGAGTGCGCCCGCCGGCGGCTGACGGGATTCCCTACTCGCGCGAGTAGCCCGCCCAGTCCCTGGCTCCTTGCCTCGAAACGGCACGACCCGCAGCCGTGGTCGCGGCGGCCAGCGACTCCACAACCCCGGCGCCACCGAGCCGGTGCACCAGGTACGCGGCCATGAAGTTGTCCCCCGCCCCGATCGTGTCGCCCACCTCCGCGACCGTGGCCGGCGTGCGGAACATCTCCCCCGCTCGCGACGAGACGAGTGCGCCATCTGCACCCATGGTGATGACGACCTCGCCCGCCGTCGACGACAGCATCCGCGCCATCGTCGATTGCTCCCTCGCCGCCGTGAGCACATCACCCTCGTCCTGATTGCAGAAGAGGTAGTCCACGCCGTGCACCCATTCCAAGAATCGGTCTGCGCCAACTGCGCGAAGTGGTCCAGCGGAGCTCGCGTCGACCGAGGTGGATGACCCGTGCATCGAGGCAAGCTCGAGGGCTCGCCGACCGGCAGGACGTGACTCGTCGTCGAGTAAGCAGTACCCCGAGACGTGGACATGGCTGCCCTCGCCCAAGAGCGCGGCAAGCGGCTCGACCATGGCGACGTCGAACGCGAGGTTCGCGCCGCGATCCGTGAGCATGGAGCGCTGACCGTCGGGCTCGACGAGCGCGACGACGACGCCGGTCGGGCGACTCGTGCACCAGAGCAGCGCCACGTCGACGCCGGCTGCCTGGAGTGCCGCGGCCGCCGCCTCGCCGAGCGGATCGTCGCCGACGACGCCGAGGAGCGCGACCGTCGCACCCGCGGCCGCCATCGCGACGGACTGGTTCGCCGCCGCGCCCCCTGGCGACGTCGTGATCGCCGACGGCGTGTCCGAGGCATGGGAGAAGGGCGCGGTGACCTCGACGACGACGTCGAGCATCACGTCGCCCACGACGAAGATCGTGGTCAGGGGCGCTGGTCGTGCTGACCCAGCCGGCACGGCCTCAGTTCCCGAGCCCACTGGCCGAGATCGCGACGGCGACCTGCGCGGCGACCCCGGCGTTGTCGAGGACGAGCGCCACGTTGGACGAGACGCTCGTGCCCTCGGTCTTCTCGGCGAAGTGCGAGAGGAGGAACGGCGTGACGTCCGCGCCGCTGATCCCGGCCTCCATCGCGTCGTGGAGCCCGTCGGCGAGGACCTGGGCGTGCACTGCCGGGTCCATCTCGGAGCGCTCCGGGACGGGATTGGCGAGCAGCATGCCCTTGCCCCCGAAGCCCACGTGGTTGAGGAACGCAGCAGCCGCCTCGGCGGGCGACGCCACCATCCACGCGACCGCGCAGCCAGAGTCACGCACGTAGAAGCCCGGGAAGCGATCGGTTCGGTAGCCCGCGACGGGGACCCCCAGGGTGTCGAGGCGCTCGAGCGTCGCGGGGACGTCGAGGATCGACTTCACGCCCGAGGCGACGACGAGTGCCTCGGTCCTCGCCAAGGCGACGAGGTCCGCGGACTCGTCGAAGGTCTCCTTTGCGCCCAGGTGCACGCCGCCGATGCCACCGGTCGCCATCACCCTCACGCCGACGGCCGAGGCGAGCGAGATCGTCGCGGCGACCGTGGTGGCGCCGTCGCGTCGGGCGGCCGCGGCGAAGCCGAGGTCGCGCGTCGAGAGCTTGGCGACCTGCTCGCGGCGCTCGATCAGCCTGCGGACCTCGGCAGTCGCGAGACCGACGACCGCGACGCCGTCGATCATCCCGACGGTGGCGGGCACGGCGCCCCCGGCTCGCACGACGGCTTCGAGCTGTTCGCCGAGGGTGGCGGCCTCGTCAGCGGGCAGCCCGTGGACGAGCAGCGTCGTCTCGAGGGCGACGACCGCCTTTCCCTCGGCGAGGGCTTCACGCACCTCGTCGCCGATCGCACACGACGCGTGTTCGGAGAGTGCCACGAACGTCGAAGTGTAGTGTTCGCGCCTGATGGCGAACGGCGTGGCGACCGGGGGGCCCGTCGACTGGACTGCGCTGCGCGCCGCCGCGGACCGTGTCGCGACGCGCGCGCACGCGCCGTACTCCGGGCTCCGGGTCGGCGCTGCCGGGCTCGCCGAGGACGGCGAGGTCGTCGTCGCGTGCAACGTCGAGAACGCGTCGTTCGGCCTCACCCTGTGCGCGGAGTGCGGCCTAGTCTCGTCCCTGATCGCGGGCGCCCACGGGCGCCTGCGAGCCGTCAGCGTGACCGCCGGCGACGGCCAGCCCCTCGCGCCGTGCGGGCGATGCCGACAGGTGCTGCTGGAGCACGGCGGCGGCGGGATCCTGGTCGACGCGGGTGCAGGTCGTGCGCCCGTCACGCTGGCGGTGCTGCTGCCAGGGGCCTTTGACGCTGAGGAACTCGACTCGCGCCGGTCACCGTGACCGCTGACGAGCACCGCGACATCGTCGAGATCATCTGCGCGAAGCGCGACCGCCAGGCCCTCACGGACCGCGACATCGCCTGGTTGCTCGACGCCTACGTCCGCGGCGAGGTCGCCGACGAGCAGGTGTCGGCGCTGCTCATGGCGATCGTGCTCAACGGGCTGTCGGCGCGCGAGCTCGCGACCTGGACGGCCTCGATGATCGAGTCGGGCGAGCGGCTCGACCTCTCGTCGCTCTCGCGTCCGACCGTCGACAAGCACTCGACCGGCGGCGTGGGCGACAAGGTCTCGCTCATCCTCGCGCCGCTGGTGGCTGCGTGCGGGGCCGCGGTCCCTCAGCTGTCGGGCCGCGGGCTCGGTCACACCGGCGGCACGCTCGACAAGCTCGAGTCGATCCCTGGGTGGCGTGCGTCGCTCACCAACCGCGAGATCCTCGAGCAGCTCGAGTCCGTCGGCTGCGTGATCTGCGCCGCGGGCGCAGAGCTCGCACCTGCGGACCGCAAGCTCTACGCCCTGCGCGACGTCACCGGGACCGTCGAGTCGATCCCGCTGATCGCGGCCTCGATCATGTCGAAGAAGATCGCCGAGGGCACCTCGTCGCTCGTGCTGGACGTGAAGGTCGGCTCAGGCGCGTTCATGAAGCACCGGGACCAGGCGCGCGAGCTGGCCGCGACCATGGTGCGGCTCGGCCACGACCACGCGGTGCGGACCGTCGCGGTGCTCACCGAGATGGACGTCCCGTTGGGCCTCGCGGCCGGCAACGCGCTCGAGGTCACCGAGTCGCTCGAGGTCCTTGGGGGCAAGGGTCCCGCCGACGTGGTCGAGGTGACCGTCACGCTCGCCAACGAGATGCTCGAGCTCGCCGGGATCACGGGCGAAGATCCCGCGGCTCGGCTCGCGGACGGCTCGGCGATGCGCGTCTACCGCCAGATGATCGAGGCCCAGGGTGGTGACCCCGACGTCGCGATGCCGACCGCCTCGATCGTCCGGACCGTCGACGCGGAGCGAGACGGCGTCGTGCACCGCGTCGACGCGCTCGCCGTCGGCGTCGCGGCGTGGCGGCTCGGCGCGGGCCGGGCTCGAAAGGAGGACGTCGTGAGCGCGACGGCCGGCGTGCTGCTGCGCAAAAGGCCCGGCGACGCCGTCGCGCGCGGCGAGCCGCTCTTGGAGCTGCACACCGAGGACGAGTCGTCGATCCCCCGGGCGCGCGCCACGCTCGAGGGGGCGTTCTCGATCCTCGACGACCCCTTCGAGCCCAAAGCGCTCGTCCTCGAGCGGGTGGCCTCGTAGCCACGCCGGCGCGGGGACAGAAGTTACGCTCGGAACGTGCCGACCCGCGACCAGCTCCTTCGTGCGCCCAAGGTGCTCTTGCACGACCACCTCGACGGCGGCCTGCGTCCGAAGACCGTGATCGAGCTCGCCGAGGAGTGCGGCTACCAGGGCCTGCCCACCACCGAGCCCGTCGCGCTCGCCCAGTGGTTCGCGAGCGACGTGCCGCGGCGCGACCTCGTGCGGTACCTCGAGGGCTTCACCCACACCGTCGCGGTCATGCAGACCAAGGACGCGCTCGAGCGCGTGGCCCGAGAGTGCGTCGAGGACCTCGCGGCCGACGGCGTCGTGTACGCCGAGGTGCGCTTTGCGCCCGAGCTGCACACCGACGCGGGCCTCGAGCTCGAGACGGTGGTCACGTCGGTGCTCTCGGGCTTCGAGACCGGGATGGCGACCGCCTCGGCGAACCGCTCCCCCATCGTCGTACGCGCCCTGCTCACCGCGATGCGCACCGCGGCCAGATCCTTGGAGATCGCCGAGCTCGCGGTCGCGTTCCGCGACGCGGGCGTGTGCGGCTTCGACGTGGCGGGCGCGGAGGCTGGGTATCCCCCGACGAGGCACCTCGACGCGTTCCAGCTGATCCAGCGGGAGAACTTCCACGCCACACTGCACGCCGGCGAGGCGTTCGGGCTCCCGTCCATCTGGGAGGCGCTGCAGTGGTGCAACGCCGAGCGGCTCGGCCACGGCGTGCGCATCGTCGACGACATCGCCGTGTCCGCGAACGGGGAGGTCACGCTCGGCCGGCTCGCGTCGTACGTGCGCGACCGTCGCGTCCCGCTCGAGATGTGCCCGACCTCCAACGTCCACACCGGCGCGGTGCGGTCGATCGCCGAGCACCCGATCGAGCTGCTTCGGCGGCTGCGGTTCCGCGTCACGCTGAACACCGACAACCGGCTCATGAGCGACGTGACGATGTCCTCGGAGATGGGGACGATGTGCGAGGTGTTCGGCTGGGGCTTCGACGACCTCGAGTGGCTCACACTCAACGCCATGAAGTCGGCGTTCTGCCCGTTCGACAAGCGCCTCGCGCTCATCGACGCGGTCATCAAGCCGCGCTACGCCCAGCTCACCGCCGAGTCGCTCCGCACCTCGCCCGCACCCTGACCGCCGCGGCCTGCCCGGCGGCTCGCGGGCCGATCGCGGCCCCCGTCAGGCTTCGGGGTCGCAGCGCTTCGTGACGTCCCCGCAGACCGCCGCGAGGACCGAGGCCGACTCCGCGCGGGACGTGGCGAGCTCGTCGGGGCCCACGGGCGCCGCGACGACCTCGACGTAGGCCTTGAGCTTCGGCTCCGTGCCGCTCGGTCGCACGACGACGCGGACCCGGTCCCCGGCGCGCAGCCGGACGCCCTCGGTCGGCCCGAGGCCGTCGACCCCCTTCGAGAGGTCTTCCACCAAGGTGACCTCGAGGCCGCCGAGTGTTCCGGGCGGGTCGGCCACGAGGCGCTCGACGACGGCCTCGATCTCTGCGTGGCCGCGCGCGCCCTCGCGGCGGAAGGACAGCTGGCGCGTCAGGTGGACCCCGTGGGCGAGCTCCAGCTCGTCGAGCGCCTCGAGCAGCGAGGAGCCCGCTTCGGCACGCGCCGCGGCGACGACGCAGACGAGGAGCGCAGCTGAGATCCCGTCTTTGTCCGCGACGGCCTCGCTCACGGCGTAGCCGAGCGCCTCTTCGTACGCGAAGACGAGGCGCTCGTGGCGCCGCGCGCCCGCGCGGCCAAGCCACTTGAACCCGGTCAAGGTGGTCGCGAAGTCGACGCCGTGGGACGCGGCGATGCCCGCGAGCATGCTCGAAGAGACGATCGTCGTGGCGACCAGCCGGTCAGCGCCGGTCGTGCGCCGACACCGCTCCTCGCCGAGGATCGCGCCGAGCTCGTCGCCGCTCAGCGTCCGCCACGAGCCCGCGTCGGGCACCGCGACGCAGAGGCGGTCGGCGTCGGGGTCGTTGGCGACGACGAGGTCCGCGTGCGCCCGGGTCGCGAGGGCGATCGCGAGATCGAGCGCGCCGGGCTCCTCGGGATTCGGGAACGCGACGGTCGGGAAGTCGGGGTCCGGCATGGCCTGCTCGGGCACGACGGTGACCTCGGCGCCATGGCCCTCGAGCAGCGACGGCACGACGGCCCCACCGACGCCGTGCAGGGGCGTGTAGACGACCCGGAGCCCGCGTGCGTCCCCGTCGACGTCCCCGATCGCTGCCTCGTACGCCGCGATCAGCTCGCTCGCCGCGACGAGCTCGACGTCGCCGTGGACGGGGGCGGGGGCGGGCGCCGCGTCGTCGAGCCGCGCCGCCGCGGCCTCGATCTCGTGGTCGGCCGGCGCGATGACCTGGGAGCCGTCCTCGTCGTAGACCTTGTAGCCGTTGTCGCGTGCTGGGTTGTGGCTCGCGGTCACGACGACGCCGGCCGACGCGCCGAAGTGGCGGACGGCGAACGCCGTGAGCGGCGTCGGCAGCGGCCGATCGAGCTCGAGGACCCGCACGCCCGCAGCGCTCGCGACCTCGATGGTGTCGCGAGCGAACGCCGCGGACCCGTGCCGCGCGTCGCGGCCGACGACGATGCCGCGGGCGACGGCATCTGTGCCCTTGCGACGAACCCAGTCCACGACGCCCGCGGCCGTGCGGCGGACCACGAGCCGGTTCATCGCACCTGGTCCGCCCCCGACGATGCCGCGGAGCCCGGCCGTGCCGAACGTGAGGGGGCGATCGAAGCGCTCGTGCAGCGTCGCGGTGTCGCCCTGCTCGAGGAGTCCCTCGAGTTCGGCTCGGGTCACGGGGTCAGGATCGAGCGCGATCCAGGCTCGGACCGCACCCACGAGGTCTGGATCGAGGTTCGCGGCGACGCCGCTCACAGCCCCTCGATCACGCCGCGCAGCAGCCGGCCGAGCCCCGGCGCGGCGGCGGCGCCTGCGGCGAGGACCTCAGCGTGATCGAGCGGCGTCGAAGCGACGCCGGCCGCGAGGTTCGTGACGAGCGAGACCCCGAGGACCTCGGCGTTGAGGTGCCGCGCCGCGATCGCCTCGAGCGCCGTCGACATCCCGACAAGGTCCGCGCCCAGCGTGCGGAGCATCCTGATCTCGGCGGGCGTCTCGTAGTGCGGGCCGCGAAGCGCCGCGTAGACGCCCTCGCGCATCGAGGGATCGACGCCGCGGGCGACCGCGCGCAGCCGTGCCGAGTAGACCTCGGACAGGTCGACGAAGCGGGACCCGTAGGGGTCCGGAGGCGGCGGCCCCGACAGCGGCGAGCGGTTCGTGAGATTGAGGTGGTCCGTCAGTGCGACGGCCGTGCCCGGCGGCCACTCGGGGTTGAGGCCGCCCGCCGCGTTCGTGAGGATGACCGTCGAGCAGCCGGCGAGCACCGCGGTCCGCACGCCGTGGACGACGTCTGCCTCCGAGAGTCCCTCATAGAGGTGGACGCGGCCGACCAGCACCACGACGCGGCGGCCGCCGACCTCGAGGGCACGGATCGAGCCGCGGTGGCCCGCGACCGTCGGCACCGCGAAGCCCGTGAGGTCGCCCGTCGACAGCTCGGTGTCGGGGACGCCGAGGACGTCGGCGGCCCCCAGCCAGCCCGAGCCGAGCACGACCGCCACGCTGGGCGCCTGACCGCCGAGGGCGTCGACGACCTCGCTGGCTGCCTGCTCGGCGAGCCGAAACGGGTCGGTCGTCGGCACGCGCGCATGGTACCCAATGACCCGTGGCCCCTCGCTGGCCGATGCTGGCGGCCTCAGGAGCCGATCGGGTGCCAGACCGTCTTGGTCTCCACGAACCGCAGGAGCCGCGCGGTGCCGGGATCGCGGCGCCAGTCGTGCCCGGGGGCGACCCCGCGGCTGATCCGCTTGATGTTGGTCGCGCCGCTCGCCTCTGCGGCGGCCGCGAGGACCGGCTCGGCGCCCGCGAGGTCGAGCCCGTCCACGTCGCGGTGCGCAGCCAAGACGGGGACGAGCTCGTCGGCCGGGCCCGTGAGCAGGTTCACGACGCCGGCGGGCACGTCGGCGGTGGCCAGCACCTCGGTCAGGCTCACCGCAGGTATCGGACGCTGCTCGTCGGCGAGCACGACGACCGTGTTGCCCGCGGCGAGCACCGGCGCGACGACGCTCACGAGGCCGAGCAGCGCCGAGTCCGTCGGCGCCACGATCCCGATGACGCCGGTCGGCTCTGGGACCGAGAAGTTGAAGTAGGGGCCCGCGACCGGGTTGGACGAGCCCGCGACCTGGGCCAGCTTGTCGGACCACCCCGCGTACCAGACCCATCGGTCGATCGCCGCGTCGACCTGGGCGGCGGCCGACCTCGCCGTCGCACCCTCGGCTGCTCGCACCTCGTGGACGAACTGGCCGCGACGGGCCTCCAAGAGCTCGGCCACGCGATAGAGCACCTGGCCCCGGTTGTAGGCGGTCGCCGTCGACCAGCGCGGCTGGGCACCCCGCGCGGCCACGACCGCGTCGCGGACGTCCTTTCGCGACGCCCACGCGGCGTTGCAGAGGAACTCACCGGCCGCCGACGAGACCACGTAGGAGCGCCCTGACTCGGACCGGGGGAACGCGCCGCCGATGAAGAGCTTGGAGGTCTTCTTCACCTCGAGGCGCGGCTCAGACATCGAGGTACGCCCCGAGCCCCTGGCGCCCGCCCTCGCGGCCGAAGCCGGACTCCTTGAACCCGCCGAAGGGGCTGGCGGGGTCGAACCGGTTGAACGTGTTCGCCCACACGACCCCGGCGCGGAGCCGGCTCGCCATCGAGAGGATCCTGCTCCCCTTCTCGGTCCACACGCCCGCAGAGAGGCCGTAGGTCGTGTTGTTCGCCTTCTCGACCGCCTCGTCGGGCGTGCGGAAGGTGAGGACCGACAGCACGGGTCCGAAGATCTCCTCGCGCGCGATGCGGTGCGCGGGCGAGACGTCGGTGAAAACCGTCGGCGGGAACCACCAGCCCTTCTCGGGCAGCGCGCACGGAGGGCTCCATCGCTCGGCGCCCTCGTTCTCGCCGGCGTCCACGAGCGCGACGATGCGGCCGAGCTGCTCGGGCGAGTTGATGGCCCCGATGTCGGTGTTCTTGTCCATGGGGTCGCCGAGCCGCAAGGTGCCGAGGCGTCGCTTGAGCATGGCGACGACGGTCGCGGCGACGGACTCTTCGACGAGCAGCCTCGAGCCCGCGCAGCACACGTGACCCTGGTTGAAGAAGATCCCGTTCACGATGCCCTCGACGGCCTGGTCGAGGGCGGCGTCGGCAAAGACGATGTTCGCCGCCTTGCCCCCGAGCTCCAAGGTGAGGTGCTTGTGCGTGCCCGCGACCGACTCGGCGATCCGTCGGCCGACCTCGGTCGACCCGGTGAAGGCGACCTTGTCCACGCCGTCGTGCGCGACGAGCGCGGCGCCCGTGGTCCCGTCGCCGGTGAGGATGTTCACGACCCCGTCGGGCAGCCCGGCCTGCTGGAGGATGTCGGCGAGCACGAGCGCGGACAGCGGGGTCGTCTCGGCCGGCTTGAGCACGCAGGTGTTGCCGGTCGCGAGGGCGGGCGCGAGCTTCCACGCGGCCATGAGCAACGGGAAGTTCCACGGGATCACCTGGCCCGCGACCCCGAGCGCTCGAGGCGACGGGCCGAAGCCGGCGTGGTCGAGCTTGTCGGCCCAGCCCGCGTAGTAGAAGAAGTGCGCCGCGGCCAACGGCACGTCGACGTCGCGCGACTCGCGGATCGGCTTGCCGTTGTCGAGGGTCTCGACGACCGCCAACTCCCGAGAACGCTCCTGGATCAGCCGCGCGATCCGGTAGAGGTACTTCGCGCGCTCGCGGCCCGGCATGGTCCCCCACGGGCCCTCGAAGGCCGCACGTGCCGCCGCCACCGCGGCCGCGACGTCGAGCGGTCCTGCGGCGGTGACCTCGGCGAGGACCTCCTCGCTCGAGGGGCTCACGGTCTTAAAGGTCCCCCCGTCGATCGACTCGACGAAGGCGCCACCGATGAACAGGCCGTAGGAGGACTGGATCCGCGCGACGGCACGCGACTCGGGCGCCGGCGCGTACTCGAACCCCGACGTGCCCGGTGCCGCGCCACCCGCGTCGAGCGCCATCTACTCGACGCTCACGTCGTCGCTGCCCGCGTACTGCCCGGTCAGCTGCTTGCGGCGCTGGCGGAGGAGGTCGTTGAGCAGGCTCGAGGCACCCAGGCGGAACCGCGATGCCACCAGCCACTCGGGTCCCACGGTCTCGTTCACCGCGACGAGGTAGCGGATCGCGTCCTTCGAGGTCCGGATGCCGCCGGCGACCTTGACCCCGACGGTGCGCCCCGTGACCGAGGAGAAGTCCCGCACTGCCTCGAGCAGCACGAGGGCGACGGGAACCGTCGACGCGGGCGTCACTTTCCCCGTCGAGGTCTTGACGAAGTCGGCGCCACCGAGCATGGCGAGCCACGCGGCGCGCCGCACGTTGTCGTAGGTCGCGAGCTCGCCGGTCTCCAAGATGACCTTGAGGTGCGCCCCGGCGCACGCCTCTTTCACCGCGACGATCTCTTCGACGACCCGGCCGACGTCGCCTTGGAGGAACGCGCCGCGATCGATCACCATGTCGACCTCGTCCGCCCCCGCCGCGACGGCGTCACCGACGTCGGCGAGCTTGACCGCGAGTGAGGCGCGCCCCGACGGGAACGCGGTCGCGACCGACGCGACCGCCACCCCGCTGCCCGAGAGCGCGTGACGCGCGGTGGCGACGAGGTCGGGATACACGCACACCGCGGCCACGTGCGGGACCACGTCGTCGGTCGGCTCTGGCCGGCGTGCCTTCGCACAGAGCGTGCGCACCTTGCCGTGGGTGTCGGCCCCCTCGAGGGTCGTGAGGTCGATCATCGAGATGGCGAGCTCGATCGCGGTGAGCTTGGCGGTCGTCTTGATGGACCTCGTCGCCAGCGCCGCGGCCCGCTGCTCGCAGCCCACCTGGTCGACACCCGGCAGCCCCGCAAGGAAGCGCGCGAGACGATCCTGCGAGGAGATGAGCGAGGACACGTCGCTCGAGGCGGCACCGCGGTACGCCGAGGCCACGACGTCGTCGAGCGGCGCATGGCGAACTCCCAGATCCCCGACGGTCTGCATCCAGGCCTTCTCCCTGCCCGCGAGAGTGCGTCGGGCGAGATCCACGATACAAGGGGGTCGAAAGGGGGCCAGACGACGGCCGCGTAGCCTCGCGCCCGGAGGTGCACATGGGGCTCTCGATCGGCATCGTCGGACTACCCAACGTCGGCAAGTCGACCCTGTTCAACGCGCTCACGGAGAACGAGGTCCTGGCGGCCAACTACCCGTTCGCGACCATCGAGCCGAACGTGGGCGTCGTCGAGGTCCCCGACGGGCGCCTCGCGGTGCTCGCCGGCCTGTACGACGCGCCCAAGGCGATCCACGCGTCGGTCACCTTTCTCGACATCGCGGGGATCGTCCGGGGCGCGAGCGACGGCGAGGGCCTCGGCAACCAGTTCCTCGCAGCGATCCGCGAGACCGACGCGATCTGCGAGGTCGTCCGTGCGTTCGTCGACGACGACGTCGTGCACGTCGACGGTCGCTTGGACCCAGCGAGCGACATCTCGACGGTCGAGACCGAGCTCATCCTCGCGGACCTCCAGACCGTCGACAAGGCGATCCCGCGACTCGAGCGCGACTCGAAGCGCCCAGGCGCGGGGGGCACGAGCCCCAAGCTGCGCGCGGTCACCGCCGCACGTGCGGTGCTGAACGAGGGCAGCACCATCGCGGCGGCGTCGCGCGGACTCGACATGGACCAGCTGTACGACCTGCACCTCCTCACCGCCAAGCCCTGCATCTACGCGTTCAACGTCGACGAGGCCACGCTCGCCGACGGCCCCGCACGCGAGCGCCTGGTGAAGCTGGCCGCACCCGCCCCGAGCGTCGTGCTGTGCGCCAAGCTCGAGTCCGAGCTCGCCGGGCTCGCGCCCGACGACGCTGCCGCCCTCCTCGCCGAGTACGGCCAGCTCGAGTCCGGCCTCGCCCAGCTCGCGCGGGTGGGCTTCGACACGCTCGGGCTCCACACGTTCCTCACCGCCGGTCCGAAGGAGTCACGCGCCTGGACGATCCGCAAGGGAGCGACCGCGCCCGAGGCCGCAGGTGTCATCCACTCGGACTTCGAGACGCATTTCATCAAGGCCGAGGTCGTGACCTACGACGACCTGGTCGCCGCGGGGTCGGTCCTCGCGCTGCGCACGGCGGGCAAGGCGCGCATCGAAGGACGCGACTACGTCGTCCAGGAAGGCGACGTGATCGAGTTCCGCGTCGGCGTGTGAGGCTCCCCTTCGCGCTGCACCCCTACGATGGCGCCGTGCTCGAGCTCGTCTACAAGGCGCCCGACGACCTCTCGCACTGGGTCCCGGCCATGTTCGCCGGCTACGTCGAGGAGCGCATCGGCGCGGGCGAGAGCCGCGAGTCGGCCTGGGCCGCTGCTGGCGCGCAGCAAGAGCAGCTCTTCTCCGGCGGTGTGCCCGCTGAGGGCCAGCACGTGATGAACCTGCTGCTCGACGGCGTGGCGGTGGGCGTCTTGTGGATGGGCCGCCCACTCGGCGGGGACGAGGACACCTGGTACGTGTTCTACGTCGAGATCGACGATGCCAATCGGGGCAAGGGGCTCGGCCGCGACGCCATGCTCGCCGCCGAGCGGTGGGCGTTGGAGCACGGGGGCTCACGGATCGCCCTCAACGTCTTCGGGCCGAACACGGTGGCGCGGTCGCTCTATGACTCGCTTGGCTACCGGGTGCTCGCGACCGGCATGTACAAGGACCTCTGAGGTCACCAGCCTGCGATCGGGCCCCGGGGCCGTCCGATCGATATAGTTGACCCTGCAGAGGCGTGGAGCGACAGATGTCGGCGCCGAGCTCCGAACCAACCGGCGCGCACGCGCCAAGGAGGCTCCGCCATGCCCACGAACGACTTCAAGGTTGCCGATCTCAGCCTCGCTGACTTCGGTCGGCGCGAGATCAAGCTCGCCGAGCACGAGATGCCCGGTCTCATGGCCATGCGCGCTGAGCATGCGGCGTCGAGTCCGCTCGACGGCGCCAGGATCACCGGCAGCTTGCACATGACCGTCCAGACCGCGGTGCTGATCGAGACCCTCGTCGCGCTCGGTGCCCAGGTGCGATGGGCGAGCTGCAACATCTTTTCCACACAGGACCACGCCGCGGCCGCGGTCGCGATCGGGCCCAGCGGCTCGGTGTCGAGCCCGCACGGCGTGCCGGTCTTCGCGTGGAAGGGCGAGTCGCTGGACGAGTACTGGTGGTGCACCGACCAGGCCCTCACGTGGCCGGGCCAGGACGGCCCCACCATGATCCTCGACGACGGCGGTGACGCGACGCTCCTCGTGCACAAGGGCGTCGAGTTCGAGAAGGCCGGCGCGGTGCCGGCCCCCTCGACCGCCGACACCGAGGAGTACGCGATCGTCCTCGGGCTGCTCGCCGAGAGCCTGGTGGCGAGCCCCGGCAAGTGGACGACCATGTCGGCGGGGATCCGTGGCGTCTCCGAGGAGACGACGACCGGTGTGCATCGCCTCTATGAGATGGCGCGTGAGGGCACCTTGCTCTTCCCCGCCATCAACGTCAACGACGCGGTCACCAAGTCGAAGTTCGACAACAAGTACGGCTGTCGGCACAGCCTCATCGACGGCATCAACCGCGCCACCGACGTGCTCATCGGCGGCAAGGTCGCGGTCGTCTGCGGCTACGGCGACGTCGGGAAGGGCTGCGCGGAGAGCCTCCGCGGCCAAGGGGCGCGCGTCATCGTGACCGAGATCGACCCGATCTGCGCGCTTCAGGCGTGCATGGAAGGCTATAAGGTCGTCACGCTCGATTGGGCGGCGGACAAGGCGGACATCTTCGTCACCGCGACCGGCAACT
>PMON01000007.1 GCA_003162395.1 Acidimicrobiaceae bacterium | reverse complement strand
GAGCCGCCCGCACTGGCTTTTGGCTCTCGCTCTTCCGTTTTCAAGGAGCGGCCGGGCACTTGCCTCTCGGCGGAGGTGCCAGGCTCTCTTTGGGCGCACGGGACCCGGAGGTCCGACACGCCTGTTTCCGCACTTCGGCAAACGCCGCAACGCGGAAGAGAGAGACTAGCAGGGGTCGACGGGTGCGTCAACGCGGGTGGCCGGTCCCCACCAGGCGGAATCGCCACGGCAGATCCACGGCCTTCGTGATCCCGACCCGCGGTCCGGCGAGCACGGTCTCGGTCGGCTCGGGGCTCCTGAGCTCGAGGCGGACCTCGGCACCATCCTCGCACAGGTCGACCCCGTCGAAGCCGCGATCGAGGCCCAGCCCCTGGCACAGGGTCCCGGGTCCGGCGAGCCGGCCCCGGCGGTCATCGCGCCCGCGGCGCGCCCGGACGACCAGGGCGCCCTCCACGACGTCCGCGGCGCGCAGCAGGACTGCCGCGGGTGAGCCAGGTGGGCCGCAGACCACGTTCGCGCAGCTGTGCAGCCCGTAGCTCAGGTACACGTACAGGTGGCCAGGCGCCCCGAACATCGTGCGGTTGGCCACGCGCTCACCGCGGAAGGCATGGCTCGCCTCGTCGTCGGCGCCGCCGTAGGCCTCGACCTCGACCAGGCGGACCACGACGTCGTGCACGGACAGCGTCGCGCCGAGGAGTCCCCGGGCGATCACCGTCGGATCGCCGGTGAGCTCGCCGCGATTCACGCGGAGGCGGTCCGCCCTGCCAGGGCTGACGCGCGGGCCCGCGCGACGTCCAACGCAGTGGCGAGGCTCTCGCGCTGGTGGGCGCCGGGGACCGGTCCCGCTCCCCCGGGCGTCGTGCGCCGCCTCACGGCGCTGCCTGGCTCGAAGAGCGAGAGGGCCTCGTCACCGAAGCCGTCGGCTAAAGCGACGACGTCGCGGAGCCGGACACCACGCTCGTGGGCCTCGGACACGAGCCCCCCCACGAGGTGGTGCGACTCGCGAAACGGCGTCCCGCGGACGACGAGCCACTCGGCGAGGTCGACGGCGACTGCGTCGTCGTCGTCGGCCGCGATCGCCATGGCCGCGGTCTTGTACGAGGCAGTCGCGTAGCACCCGCGAAGCGCGAGGAGGGCGCCGCGCAGCTGGGCGACCGAGTCGAACAGCGGCTCCTTGTCCTCTTGGAGGTCCCGGTTGTAGGCGAGCGGCAGCCCCTTCAGCGTGGCGAGGAGGCCGGTGAGGTTGCCGATGAGGCGCCCCGCCTTGCCCCGCGCCAGCTCGGCGGCGTCAGGGTTCTTCTTCTGGGGGAGCATCGAGCTGCCGGTCGTGAAGCGATCGTCCAGCTCGCAGAACCCGAACTCAGCCGACGTCCACAAGACGAGCTCCTCGCCCATCCTCGAGAGGTGCACCCCGCACAGGGCGGTGCAGAACAACAGCTCCGCGACGAAGTCGCGATCACTGACCGCGTCGAGGCTGTTGTGGAACGTCCGTGAGAACCCAAGCTCTCGAGCGGCCACGGCTGGGTCGAGCGGCAGCGAGCTGCCCGCCAGCGCCCCGGCACCGAGCGGGGACGAGTCGACTCGCACGTCCGCGTCGAAGAGGCGTTCGGCGTCGCGCAGCAGCGCCCACGAGTGGGCGCGGAGGTGATGGCTGAGGAGCACCGGCTGGGCCCGCTGCAGGTGGGTGTACCCCGGCAGGTAGGCGTCGCCCGCACGGTCGGCCGACTCGTGCAGGGTGGTCGCGAGGTCGAGCACGGCGTCGACGAGCAGCGCGATCGCGCGGCGCGTCCAGAGGCGAAGGTCCGTGGCGACCTGGTCGTTTCGGCTCCGGCCCGTGTGGAGCTTCGCGCCCGTCGGCCCGATGAGCTCGGTGACACGCCGCTCGACGGCGGTGTGGATGTCCTCGTCGCTGGCGAGGAACACGAACGCGTCGTCCTCGAGCTCGCCTGCCACCTCGTCGATCGCCGCGACGAGCGCGTGCGCCTCGTCATCCGAGACGAGCCCGGCGGCCCGGAGGCCGCTGACGTGCGCCCTGGACCCCTCGAGGTCCGCGTGCCACAGCTGTCGATCGAACGCAAGGCTCGACGTGAAGGCTGCCATCTCGTCGTCAAGACCGCCGCCCAGGCGGCCCGACCACAGGGTCATGCCGCGGGGCCCGGTCGCTCGCTGGCTCGTGCCTGGCGCGCGGCCCAGGTCTGCACGCCGAGGCCCCAGAGCCGGACGAAGCCCTCGGCGTCGGCGTGGCGGAACGTGTCGGCTGCGTCGTACGTGGCGAGCCCGTGGTCATAGAGGGCGACGGGGCTCTTGCGACCCTCGACGCGGAGCACACCTGGCGCGGACACGCGGAGGCGAACCTCCCCGGTGACGTAGCGCTGGGTCTCGGCAAAGAACGCGTCGAGGGCCGCCTTGAGCGGCGAGAACCACATGCCGTCGTAGACGAGCTCGGACCACCTCGACTCGAGGCGCGCCTTCTCGTGGTGGACGTCGCGCTCCAAGGTGAGGTCCTCGAGGTCTTGGTGCGCCGCGATCAGCGTGAGCGCACCGGGGCACTCGTAGACCTCTCTCGACTTGATCCCGACCCGTCGGTTCTCGACCATGTCGAGTCGTCCGAAGCCTCGTGCGCCGGTGAGCTGACCGACCGCTGCCAGCAGCGGCTCGAGGTCGAGCGCCGTGCCGTCGAGCGTCACGGGGCGCCCGGCCTCGAAGCCGACGGTGAAGGTCGTGTCCTCGTGGTCGGTCACCCTCGTGAGCGTGTAGGGCTCCTCGGGCGGCGTCGCCCAGGGATCCTCGATCTGTCCGCACTCGATCGCGCGCCCGAAGAGGTTCTCGTCGATCGAGTAGATCTTCTCCGCGGTCGCCTCGATCGGGATCGACCACTTCGCTGCGTACGACACCGAGTCTGCCCTCGTCATCTGCCACACACGGACCGGCGCCAGCACCTCGAGGTCCGGCGCCAGGGTCCGCGTGCCGACGTCGAAGCGAACCTGGTCGTTGCCCTTCGCGGTGCACCCGTGCGCGACGGCTTCGGCACCGACGCGTCGCGCCTCGGCCACGAGGTGGCGGACGATGACCGGGCGCGACAGCGCAGAGACAAGGGGGTACTTGCCCTCGTAGCGCGCGTTGGCGACGAGCGCGGGCGCGCAGAACTCCTCGGCCATCTCGCGTCGCGCGTCGACCACGACGCAGCCTGCAGCACCCGCGGCCCCGGCTCGCTCCACGAGCACGTCGTTGCCGGACCCGTCGCCGTCGCCTTGTCCGACGTCGACCGCGACGCAGTGGACCTCGACGCCCCACTCCTCGTGCATCCAGCGCACGGCGACCGACGTGTCCAGCCCGCCGCTGTAGGCGAGCACCACCTTCTTGGTCATCTCAACGTCCTCTCTTCGACGGGACTCCCGCCGAGCGCGACGGTCGACCCTTGGTGGTCGATGCTGCTGCGTCGAGACCGGCGGTCTCGCGGAGCTTCTTCGCCATCGCGGCCCCACCCATGCGCTCGTCAACCACGACGAAGATCGTGTCATCCCCGGCGACCGTCCCGAGCGTGCCCTCGATGACACCGCGGTCGAGGGCGGAGGCCACCACATGCGCGCAGCCTGGTGGCGTCTTTACGACCACCAGCGGCCCCGCACTCGTCACGTCGACGACCCAGTCCGACAGGACGCGGCGGAGGTGCTCGGGCTGGGCCCGAAGCACGCTCGCCGCACTCGGGAGCGCGAGCGTCCGCACGCCGACGCCGTTGCGGACCTTGACGACCCCAAGCTCGACGAGGTCCCTCGAGACCGTGGCCTGCGTCGCCGAGATGCCGTCGGCACGAAGGATGCCGACCAGCTGGGCCTGGGACGTGACCGTGGACAACGAGAGGATCTGGGCGATTCGATGCTGGCGCTGCGTCTTGGTCATGGTGCCCTCGCGACGAGCCACGCGAGCAGGCCGCGCATCGCGGCGCGACGGTGCGAGGTCTCCTGCCACACCCTGCTGCGGGGACCTTCGAGGACCTCGGCGGTGACCTCTTCGCCGCGGTGCGCCGGCAGGCAGTGCAACAGGACCGCCCCCGTCGCGGCGCGCTCGAGGAGGGCGGTGTCGACCTGGTACCCCGTGAACGCCGCGAGCCGGGCATCGCGCTCGGCCTCCTGTCCCATCGAGACCCACACGTCGGTGCACACGGCGACCGCGCCCTCGACCGCCGCGACCGGGTCGTCGACGAGCTCGAGCGAGCCGCCGAGCCCGGCATGCGAGGCGACGCGTCCCACGTCATCCGACCCGAACCGGTAGCCCTCCGGCGAGCTCACCGAGACGTGCATGCCCAGCGCGACCGCGCCGAGCGTCAGGGACCGAGCGACGTTGTTCGAGTCGCCGATCCAGGCGATGCGGGTCCCTCGCAGGCCACCTATCCCGCGCGCGTCGAGCTCGGCGATCGTGAGCAGGTCGGCCAGTGCCTGGACAGGGTGGCCGGTCGAGGACAGCAGGTTCACGACGGGCACGTCCAGTCGGGCGTCGTCGATCGCCCGCGCCATGCGCACCAGCACCTCGTGATCGACCACCCGCATGCAGATCGCACGGTGGTACTGGGCGAGCGTTCGTGCCACGTCCTCGGCCGTCTCTCGCACGTCGACGCCGACCTCGCCGCCGGCGAGGGCGACCGCGTGGCCGCCGAGGTCCGTCACGGCCATCTCGGTCGAGTTCCTCGTCCGTGTCGAGGGCAGCGTCATCACGACGGCCACGCCGAGGCCCGCGAGCGGACGTCCGTTGTCCGCCAGCGCGGCCGCGAGGACCTCGGACAACTCGGACGCCGAGAGGTCGTCGACCTCCAAGAAGTGCCGGGTCACGCCGTCACCATCGTCCCGACGCCGCTGTCGGTGAACAGCTCGAGGAGCACCGCGTGCGCCACCGTCCCGTCGAGCAGGTGGGCGGCCCCGACGCCAGCGCGCACCGCGGCGACGCACGCTCGAGCCTTCGGCACCATGCCGCCAGTCGCGACGCCGGCGGTCACCATCGCGTCGAGCTCGTCGGCGCCGAGCCGCTGGATCGTGGTGCCAACGTCCGACGGGTCGCTGCGCACGCCGTCCACGTCAGTCAGCATCACGAGCTTGGTCGCCGTGAGGGAGGCGGCGAGCGCGCCGGCGACCGCGTCGGCGTTCACGTTGTAGGCCTGGCCACCGAGATCTGAGCCCATCGTGGCGACGACCGGGACGAAGCCCTGGGCGAGCAGCCCGTGGAGCAGCGACGGGTTCACCGCGTCGACGTTGCCGACGTAGCCCAGGTGCTCGTCGCGGAGCCCGACCTGCAGCAGGTTCGCGTCGAACCCCGAGAGGCCGACGGCCAGCGCGCCGTGCACGTTGATCGCCGCAACGATCTCGCTGTTCACCTTCCCCACGAGGACCATCCTCGCGATCTCGAGGGTCTCCGCGTCGGTCACTCGATGGCCGTCTTGGAACTCAGAGGCGATACCGAGGCGCTCGAGGAGCTCTTCGATCTGCGGTCCGCCGCCATGGACGATCACCGGTGCGAGGCCCACGGAGCGGAGCAGCGCGACGTCCTCTGCGAACGACGCGAGCGCGGCCGCAGGGTCCGTCGAGCCCGCGAGCGCGGCGCCACCGAACTTGATGACGACGATCGCCCCGGCGAACCGGCGGATGTATGGGAGCGCCTCGACGAGGATGGCCGCGACGTCAGAGGGCCGGGCCCGCGGGTCGCTCGGCGCACGCGTCATGACGTCGTCCGGTTCTCGGCGAGATAGCCCTCGCCGAGGTCACAGCACAGGACTGCGCCGACGCCGTCACCGAGCCCGAGGTCGCACTCGATCGTGACCTCGCGACCCGCGAGGTGCGCGAGAACCGCGCCGGTGTCGTGGTCGACCCCCACGCCCCGAGCGCACACCACCGTCCCGCCGTAGCCGACCGCGACGCGGTCCATGTCGAAGCCGACGCCAGCCGAACCCAGCGACGACACCACGCGTCCCCAGTACGGATCCGCGCCGTTGAGCGAGCACTTGACGAGCAGCGACCCGGCCACCGCCCGCGCCGCGACGTGCGCCTCGTGGTCGGTTCGCGCGCCGCGGACCGACACCGTCGCCAGCTTGGTCGCACCCTCTGCGTCCGCGACCATCTCGTGGGCGAGCGAGGCGCACGCGTCGGTGAGCACTGAGCCCAAGAGGTCCACGTCGACCGGCCCCGCCCGCCCAGACGCGAGCACGACCACGGTGTCGTTCGTGGACGTGTCGCCGTCGACGTGCACGCGGTTGAACGTGGGGGCCACCGCGGCGCGCAGCAGGTCGGCGAGCACGCCCGGCGCGCAGGCCGCGTCGGTCGTGAGCACCGCCAGCATCGTTGCCATCGTGGGCGCGAGCATCGCCACGCCCTTTGCCATTGCCCCGACCGTGAAGCTCCCGTCGGTCCACGAGAACGACTTCGGCCTCGTGTCGGTGGTCATGATCGCCAGCGCGGCGTCGTCGCCGTGCTGCGTGGACGCGCCGATCGCCCCGCACAGGTCGCGCAGACCGGCGTCGCACCGCTCGAACTCAAAGGGGATGCCGATGAGCCCGGTCTGGGCCACGAGCACCTCGTCGCTCGCGGCGCCAGGCGAGCCCGCGACCGTGGCGCACAGCCCCTCGGCCCTTCGCCGACCGGGCTCCCCGGTCGCGGCGTTCGCGTTGCCAGAGGTCAGCACGACTGCTCGGGCGTGCCCAGCGGTCGCGGCGAGGTGCGCCCTCGAGACGATGACGGGCGCGGCCGCGGCAAGGTTCGAGGTGAACACGCCCGCCGCGCTCGCCGGCTCGTCAGCGGTGCACGCGACGACTGCACAGTCCGGCGCACCGGAGCTCTTGATGCCGAGGTGGGCCCCCGCGGCCGCGAACCCCCTCGGCGCGACGACGCTCATGGCCACACCCCCGCCACGGCGAGGCCAGCGGTCTCGGTGAGCCCGAGCGCGACGTTCGCGCACTGGATCGCCTGTCCGGACGCGCCCTTGCCGAGGTTGTCGATGGCGCATAGGGACACGAGCCACCCCGTGCGCTGGTCGACTCGGGCGGTCACGTGCGCGACGTTCGTCCCTCGCACGGACTTGGGGCGCGGGGGCTCGCTCGTGACCACGACGAACGGCTCGTCGTCGTACGCCGCGTGCAGCGCCTCGAGCGCGTCGCTCGTGTCGATCCCGCCAGCCGCCCTCGCGTAGCAGGTCGCCAGCAGACCCCTGTCGACCGGCACGAGGTGGGGCGTGAAGAGCACGTCGCAGGCGAGCTCTTGTTCCATCTCGGCGGTGTGCCGGTGATCGAGGAGCCCGTACGCGGTGACGTCGTCGGCGAGCACGGAGAAGTGCAGCGAGTCCGATGGGATCGCGCCCGCTCCGGATGCCCCGCTCACCGCGTCCACGACGACGCGCTCGCGGGTCGCGAGCCCGCCGTCGAGCAGGGGTGCGAGCGCGAGGATCGCCGCGGTCGGATAGCACCCGGGAACCGCGACCATCGCCGCGGTGCGAAGCGCCTCGCGGTGACGCTCGACCAGGCCGTAGACCGCCATTCCAAGCTGGTCCGGCGCACCGTGCGGCTCGTGGTACCAGCGGAGCCACGCGTCGGGGTCGCGGAGCCGCAGGTCCGCCCCGAGGTCCACCACGAGCGCACCGGCCGCATGGATCGAGCCGGCGAGCGCCGCAGAGCGCCCATGGGGCAGCGCGAGGAACACGACGTCGCAGCCCGAGAACGCCGCCGCGGTCGTCGCCTCGAAGCGCAGCGACGGGTAGGCCGCGGCGAGCGAGGGGGCATGGCAGGACACGAGCTCGCCCGCGTGGCGCTCGGCCGTCACCACCTCGACGTCCAGGTCCGGGTGCCCCGCGCACCACCTGAGGACCTCGCCCCCGGCGTACCCAGACGCTCCCGCGACCCCCACGTGCATCCGAGATTGTATGCACACTCATGCATAGAAATGCAAGATGGACGAGGTGCGACAGCCGTCCGGCAGGATGGGCCGATGTCACGCCGGGGGGTCGTGCTGTTCCTCGCGCTGTCAGTGATCTGGGGCATGCCGTACCTCATGATCCGCGTCGCCGTGCAGCACGGCGTGGACCCGGGGACCCTCGTGTTCCTGCGGACCGCGCCCGCGGCGCTCATCCTCCTGCCGATTGCCTGGCGGGCCGGCGCGCTGCGCGCGGTCCGGGACCGCCTCGGCTGGATCGTCGTGTACGCCTTCGTGCACTTCGGCGTGCCCTGGCTGCTCATGTCGAGCGCCGAGCAGCACCTCTCGAGCTCGGTCACGGGCATGCTCGTGGCCACGACGCCGCTCCTTGCGGCGGTCGTCGCCAAGCTGGCGCGCAGTGACGAGCAATTCGGCCCAGCTCGCCTCGCCGGCCTCGGCCTCGGCGCCGCGGGCGTGGCGCTGCTGGTTGGCTTCGACTTCTCGGGATCGAACTGGAAGTGGCTCGCGGCCATGGGGGTCGTCGTCGTGGGCTACACCATGGGACCTCGGATCGTCTCGACGCGGCTCGCCGGCATCCCCGGGCTCGGCGTGGTGGCCATGGCAGTGAGCGTGGTGGCGCTCGCCTACACCCCCTACGGCGCGACCCACCTGCCGACGCACCTGTCGTGGTCCGTGCTCGGCGCGCTCGTGGTCCTCGCCCTCGTGTGCACGGTGGCCGCGTTCCTCGTGTTCTTCGAGCTGGTCCACGAGGTCGGCCCGTCGCGGATGGTCGTCGTCACCTACGCCAACACCGCGATCGCGGTGCTGCTTGGCGTCGCCATCCTCTCCGAGCCGCTCACGAGCGGGATCCTGCTCGGCTTCCCGCTCATCGTCATCGGATCGTTCCTCGCGACGTCGAGGAAGCGGCCGCTCAGCGAAGCGTCGCCGACAGGGACCGCGTCGCCGCGTCGATCATTTTGGCGCGCGTCGAGGCCAGCTCTTCCTCGCTGAGGGTGCGGTCCGGGGCGCAGAGCCGCACGCGCATCGCGAGGCTGCGCGAGCCCACGGGCACGCCGGGGCCACGGTAGGCGTCGAAGCACTCGACGGACTCGCACAGCTCCCCCGCCGCGCCGCCGAGCACGGCCTTGAGGTCCTCCACGTGGACCGACTCGTCGAGCACGAAGGCGAGGTCGACGTCGCTCGTCGGGTACCGGCTCGGCACGCTCGCGATCTCTGAGGCCCGCGGGATCGCGTCGTGGTCCGCGAGCACGCCCATCGAGAGGTCCAGC
Source organism: Acidimicrobiaceae bacterium (assembly GCA_003162395.1). Taxonomy (GTDB): domain Bacteria; phylum Actinomycetota; class Acidimicrobiia; order Acidimicrobiales; family RAAP-2; genus Palsa-459. Next base: position 14,419 of record PMON01000007.1, on the reverse strand, counting down.
CAGCCCAGTCGCCGTCCGTCGTCCAGCCCGGGGATCGCGCGAGCGGCGATGTCGGGGTCTACCTCGCCGACGTGCCCGATGACGGCACCCGTGCTCGCGTCGACGATCGCCGCGCACCGCGTCGGGTGCAGTCCGAGCGGCGTCGTGCCGGCAACGGGGTCGAGGCGCGTGTGCGCGAGGCGCAACGCGGTCGCGAGGACCCGCCAGGCAGCCACGGCGGAGTGTGCGTCGTCATGCGGGCGCGCGAGCACGAGTGCCACGCGCTCGTCCTCGCTCGGGAGCTTGACGAGCTCGCCGCCTCCGGCGCCGCCACGCTCGACGCGAGCGGTCGAGGCAACCGACGGGTGGGTGAACACGACGCCGATCTCGAAGAGCGCGACGTCGCCCTGCCGGCGCTCGGTGTTGCGGCGAACCGCCCCCAAGAGGCCCGGCAGCAGGCTCGAGCGCAGGAAGGGCGCGTCGGCGGCGACGGGATTCGTGAGTCGTATCCGCTCGTCCTCGTCGCCCAAGAGGATCGCGTCGGCGGCCGGCACGATCGCGGCGGTCCACGCCTCGAGCGCTCCGATCCCGACCAGTGCCTCGCGCACCGCTCGGCGGACGCGGACGACTGGTGCGAGCCCGCCAGGCGCGGGCCAGGAAGGGACGCGGGTCGGGAGCGCGGCGTACCCGTGCAGTCGAGCGACCTCCTCGGCGACGTCGGCGACGCCGAAGGGAGCGTCTCGGACGTCGGGACGTCCCGGTGGCGCCATGACCTCGAGCGCTCCGTCTCGGTCGGTCACGTGAAACCCGATGGCCGACAGCAGCCGGGCGACCTCGTCGAGCCCGAGCCGGACGCCCAACACCGCTTCGATCGCGCCGGCGTCGACCTGCAGCTCGGCGGGCCTCGGAAGCTCGCCGCGAGCGTCGATCGGCTTCCCGATGACGCGCAGATCCGGCGAGCTCATCTCGAGCAGCTCCACGAACCGAGCGGACGCACGGTCGCAGTTCGAGTAGTCGCAGCCACGCTCGAACCGCACCGACGCCTCGGTGCGCAGCCGGTGTCGCTTGGCCGATCTCGCGATGCCGATGGGCTCGAACCAGGCCGCCTCGAGGACCACCGAGGTGGTGGCGGGCCCGATCTCGCTCGAGGCGCCGCCCATCACGCCCGCGAGCCCGATGGGCACGTCGGCGCCGTCGCAGATGACGAGGTCCTCACCGGTGTCCCCGATCGCACCGGAGTCGATCGCGAGCTCGATGGTCGTGCCGTCGAGCAGCTCGAGCTGCTCCCCGGCAGCTGCGCGGCGGACGCGGATCGCATGGCGCGCGAGCCGGTCGAGGTCGTAGGCGTGCGTGGGCTGGCCGAGCTCGAGCATCACGTAGTTGGACGCGTCCACCACGTTGTTGATCGGCCGCATGCCCGCGAGCTCCAGTCGCCGCGCGAGCCACGGCGGCGACGCGGCGACGACGACGTCGCGCAGCTCGGTGGCGACGAACCGTCCGCACAGGTCGGGGTCGACGATCTCGACGGCGGCCGAGGCGCTCGCGCGCTCGGCGCTCGGCTGCGCCGGGCTGGGCTCGACGGCACGGAACGCCACGCCGTAGCGCGCCGCGAGGTCGCGGGCGACCCCCTCTACGCACCACGCGTCGGGCCGGTTGCCCTCGATGGCGAGGTCCAGCACGACGTCGCGGTCGATGCCGAGGACGTCGGCGATCGGCTGGCCGGGCGTCGCGGTGCGAGCGTCGAGCACCAAGAGGCCCTCGTGGTCGTCGCCGACCCCGAGCTCGCGACCCGAGCACAGCATCCCGTTGGACACGACGCCGCGCATCGTGCGCCGCGAGATCGCCATCCCGTCTGGCAGCACCGCGCCGACCGGCGCGAACGGCACGAGCGAGCCCACCTCGAAGTTCCACGCGCCGCAGACGACCTCGACCGACGAGGAGCCGTCGCGCACCGTGACGAGACGGATGCGGTCGGCGCCCTTGATCGCGTCGATGCGCTCGACCTCGACGACGACCACGCCGTCGAGTCCCACGCCCACGTGCTCGATGCCCTCGACGACAAGCCCGAGGTCATCGAGCGTCGCGACGAGCTCGTCCAGGCTCTCAGGCAGCGGCACGTACGACGCGAGCCACGAGAGCGGGACCCGCATCAGAACTGCCTCAAGAAACGCACGTCGTTGTCGACGAGCGCGCGGAGGTCCGCGACCTGGTGGCGCATGAAGGCGCACCGGTCGATGCCGAAACCGAACGCGAAGCCACTCCACTCCGACGGGTCGATGCCAACGGCTGCGAAGACCGCAGGGTCGATCACGCCGCACCCGCCGAGCTCCATCCACCCTGTCTGGCCGCACGTCCGGCAGCGGGCGCCCCGACAGATCGTGCAGGTGATGTCGAACTCTGCTGACGGCTCGGTGAAAGGGAAGTAGCTGGGGCGCAGGCGAGCGGAGATGTCCTCGCCGAAGTACGCCGACGTGAAGGCCGAGATCGTGCCCGCGAGGTCCGCGAAGGTGATGCCCTTGTCCACGACCAGCCCCTCGATCTGGTTGAACTCGACGAGGTGGCTCGCGTCGGGAGTGTCGCGGCGGTACACCCGCCCCGGGGCGACCAGATGCAGGGGGAGCGAGCGATCGCGCACGGCAGCCTCCATGCTGCGGACCTGCACCGGGGAGGTGTGCGTCCGCAGTACCACCGACTCGCTCGTCCCCACCTCGAGGTACATCGTGTCGTGCATGCCTCGCGCGGGGTGCCCGAGCGGCAGGTTGAGCGCCTCGAAGTTGTACCAGTCCGTCTCGACCTCGGGTCCCTCGACCACCTCGAAGCCCATGGCGACGAACACGTCCTCCAACTCGTCTCGGGTCCTGGTCACGAGGTGCCGGTGCCCTCGCGCGAGCGGCGAGTCGACGGCGCGATCGACGAGCTCGTCGAGGCAGAGCCGGTCAGCGGCAAGGCGCTCGCGTCGGGACTCGCGCGCGAGCTCGACGTCGCGCGCGTCAAGTGCCTGGGTGATGGCGCGATCCGCCTCGTTGAGGAGCCGTCCGAGTGCCCGGCGTAAGTCGGGGTCGAGCGAGCCGAGCTCGCGGTGCCACCCGGTGAGGACGGACCGGCGGCCGGTCAGCTCGGCTCGCAGGGCGCCCAGTGCGGCCCGCTCGGACGCCGACGTGACGCGGTTGAGCGCGTCCTCGACGTACGCGGTGAGCTCTGCTTCGCCGAGTCCGGGGGCCATGTGGGGCTAGATGGTACGCGCGGGACCGGCGAGTCCCCCGCTTGTACCGCGCTGGCGGAGCGACTCGAAGCACACGAGTGCGGCGGCGACGCCGACGTTGAGCGACTGGGCTCGTCCGGCCATCTCGATCGAGATCGCGCCGTCGAGCTGCGAGCGGTCCTCGTCGCCGAGACCGGCTGCCTCGGCCCCGATCACGACGGCGGCGTCGCGCGCGATCGAGGTCCCCCACAGCGGCTCGCCGCCCTCGACGACCGCGCCGTAGACGACATGGCCCGAGTCGTGAAGGGCCGTCACAACGTCTGCCAGCGTCGGGGCGATCGCGACAGGGACATAAAAGACGCTCCCCGCGGTCGCGCGCAGGGTCTTCGGGTTGAACACGTCGACGCTCTCGCCACAGACCACGACCGCCGCGGCACCGGACGCGTCCGCGGCGCGGATCGCGGTCCCGAGGTTGCCGGGGTCCTTCACGTCGCACAAGACGAGCACGAAGCCGTGAGCCGGCATGTCCTCAAGTCCACTCGGTGGCATGGCCGCGAGGCCGAGCACTGGTTGGGGGCTCCGTGCGTCGGCGACGCGCTCGAGCACGCCGTCGGCGAGCTCGACCAGCTCGACGCCGTGGGCCTCGGCACGCGACAGCGCGGTAGCGCATGCCGGATGCCGTGGCGACCACGCGGCCGCCTCGAAGTACACGGCCTCGAGCGCGGCACCGGCATCGAGCGCGGCCACGACGAGGTCCGGGCCCTCGAGGATCACGGCGTGCTCCTCCCAGCGGGCGGACCGCTTGGCAGCGAGCCGGCGGAGCCGCCTGACCCGCTCGTTGCTCGCCGCGAGTCGGGTCGTCGGCTACTCCGCGAGGGCGGAGGCGGCCACCCCGACGAGCGCGCCGAAGGCAGCGTCGTCGGAGACCGCAAGCTCAGCGAGCACGCGGCGGTCGACCTCGACACCGGCCTTGGAGAGCCCCGCGATCAGTCGCGAGTAGCTCATCCCGTGCACCCGTGCACCCGCATTGATGCGCTGGATCCACAGGCGACGGAACTCGCCCTTGCGAGCTCGTCGGTCCCTGAACGCGTACTGCCCTGAGTGCAGCACCGCCTGGTTCGCCGCGCGAAAGGTCCGCGACCTGTCGCCGTAGTAGCCCTGCGCCTGCTCGAGCACCGCCTTGCGGTGCTTGCGGCCATTGGCAGATCGCTTGACGCGTGCCATCTCGATCCTCTCTGTAGTCCGGTCGTGCCCGAGGGGGCGATCAGCGTCCGAGCAGCCGCTTCACGCGGCGCTCCTGGCCCTTGGAGAAGTCCGTCTCGCGGTCGAGACGCCGTGCGCGCCGCGACGTCTTGTTCTCCATGAGGTGACTCCGGAAGGCCTTGCGGCGACGGAGACGGCCCGAGCCGGTCACCTTCACGCGCTGCTTCGCGGTCGAGTTCGTCTTCATCTTCGGCATCTCAGGCCTCGTTGCTCTCGGTGTCGTGCGATGCGGTGTCGTGCGATGCGGTGTCGTGCGATGCGGTGTCGTGCGACTCGGCGACGTTGACGGCGGCCTCAGCCTTGGGGGCTGCGCCGTTGGCCGACGGCGAGGTCCCGTTGAGCGCCGGCTCGGCGTCGGGCTCGTGGCTCGCCTTCGGCGGCTTGGGGCGCTTGTCCGGCGCGAGGACCATCGTCATGTTGCGGCCGTCGAGGCGGGCGTCGGCCTCGATCTTGGCCCCTTCGCCGATCTTGTCGGCGACCCGGTCGAGGATTCGCTTCCCGAGCTCGGGATGGAAGACCTCGCGTCCCCTGAACATGATGGTGATCTTGACCTTGTGACCCTCTTCGAGGAACTTGGAGACGAGCCGGGTCTTGGTGTCGAAGTCGCCGGGCCCGATCTTCGGGCGGTACTTCATCTCCTTGATGCCCGCTCCCTGGGACTTACGGCGCGACTCTTTGGCCTTCTGGGCCTCGTCAAACTTGAACTTCCCGTAGTCCATGATCCGACAGACGGGCGGGTTCGCGGTCGGTGCCACCTCGACGAGGTCGAGGTCCTCTGCCCGTGCCAGCTCGAGGGCGTCCCGCGTCGAGCGGATTCCCAGCTGCTGTCCCTCTTGATCGACGAGTCGAACCTGCTCGACGCGGATCCGGTCGTTGATCCTGAGGTCTGGGGTCGGTGTCGCGATAGGGCGCTCCTTTGGTCAGGGCCACCCATGGGGTGACCCGCTGTGGCGGAGCCGCGCTATGCGCACCAGTACCCGTCGCACTCGCACGCGGTGGCCGGGTGGAAGCCGCCTGAGCGACTCCGCTTTGTCAATTCGAACTCAGGCTAGCAGGCCCGGGGCTCGTAAACCCCGTCGCTTCTTGGCACGCAGGCGTCACGCGGCAGTAACCGCCGTCGCTTCGAGCTCGCCTCGATGCCATCGGACCACTCGCGCGGTGACTCGCGCACCCACCTCGGTGCGCCGTGTGCCGTCGGCGAGCTGGGTGCTGTGGAATGCGACCTCGCGCCCGTCGTCGAGGGCGATCGCGCCGAGTCCGACGTGCTGGTCGAACGTGGCGACCGAGCCGGGGTGGTCCTCGCCCGCGGCGCGGGGCACGGTCACGTGAGTCGCCGGTCCGAGAGGAGTCGCGCCATCTCCACGGCAGCACTCGCGGCCTCTCGGCCCTTGTTCGACTCGTCGGGGGCGGAGCGCTCGAGGGCCTGGCCGAGCGTCTCGCAGGTGAGCACCCCGAAGATCACCGGCACGCCCGTGTCGCAGGCGACGTCTTGGATCCCGCGAGCGGACTCGCCGGCGACCACCTCGTAGTGGCCGGTCTCCCCTCGGATCACCGCCCCGAGGCACACCACCGCGTCGTAGGGCACCGAGGCGGTGGCGAACGCCTGGGCGAGGAGTGGCAGCTCGAAGGCCCCTGGCACCCAGGCGACGGTCACGTCCGCGGCGTCCACGCCTGCCGCGGCCAGACCCTCGAGGCAGCCGTCCAGCAGCCTCGTCGTGAGGCCGCCGTTGAACCTCGCGCAGGCGACGGCAACGCGAAGGCCACGCCCGTCGACGGACCCCTGCAGCTGCGCGCCCACGAGCCCATCGACGCGGGCGAACACCGCAGCGTCGATCGCGGCCTCATCCGACGACGCCATCGAGTCCTTCCAGCAGGTGCCCCATGCGGTCTCGCTTGGTGCGCAGGTACTCGATGTTCTCCTCGGTGGGCGAGCTCTGGAGCGCGACGCGCTCGGTGATGTCGAGCCCGAAGCCCTCGAGGCCGCCGAACTTGTCGGGGTTGTTGGTCATGAGGCGCATCGTCGAGATGCCGAGGTCAACCAGGATCTGCGCGCCGATCCCGTACTCGCGCGTCTCGGCCGCAAAGCCAAGCTCGAGGTTCGCGTCGACGGTGTCGCGGCCGTCCTCTTGGAGCGCGTAGGCACGCATCTTGTGCCCGAGCCCGATACCTCGCCCCTCGTGGCCGCGCAGGTACACGACCACGCCGCGACCCTCCGTTGAGATCCGGTCGAGCGCGGCGTGCAGCTGGGTCCCGCAGTCGCATCGCAGCGAGCCGAACACGTCGCCGGTGAGGCACTCAGAGTGCACACGGACGAGCACGTTCTCTTCACCGTCGACCTCGCCGAGGACCAAGGCGAGGTGCTGCTCGCCGTCGAGGACGGACTCGTAGACGACGGCTCGAAAGCCGCCCTCGATGACGGGGAGCTTCGCCTCGGCCATCCGCCGCACCAGGCGCTCGTGGTGCCGGCGGTACCGGATGAGGTCCGCGATCGTGATCATCGGCAGCGAGTGCGCCTCTGAGAACGCGACGAGGTCCGGGAGCCGTGCCATGGCCATCTTGTCGGGCGTCGCGACCTCGCAGAGCATGCCCGCGGGCATGAGCCCGGCCATCCGGCACAAGTCGACCGTCGCCTCGGTATGCCCCGCCCGCTTGAGCACCCCCCCGGGCCGGTACCGGAGCGGGAAGATGTGCCCGGGACGGTTGAAGTCCGAGGCGCGCGTCGTCGGGTCCGCGAGCGCGTTCAGCGTGGCTGCACGGTCGCGCGCGGAGATTCCCGTCGACGTGCCGTGGCGGAAGTCGATCGACACGGTGAACGCCGTGCGCTGCGCCTCGGTGTTCGCGAGCACCATGAGCGGCAGGTCCAGCGTGTCGGCGCGCTCAGGCTCGATCGGCGCACAGATGACCCCGGAGGTGTGCTCGAGGAAGAACGCGACCGACTCGGGCGTGACGGCCTGCGCCGCCATCACGAGGTCGCCCTCGTTCTCACGATCCTCGTCGTCGACGACCACCACGATCTTGCCGTCCGCGATCGCGGCGACCGCCTCTTCGATCGACGCCAGCGCCATCAGGGTGCGACCTCCACACGCAGATCTTCGCCGACGCGGGTGACCGAGACGAATCGACCGCGCAGCGCCTCTGCGATGCTCGGTGCGCCAACTCCTGCGAGCACGGGCGCCCCGTCGTCACCGCCAAGCAGCGCAGGGGCGACGTAGGCGACGCAGCGGTCGACGAGGCGCGCAGCGACGAAGTCGCGCGCGACGTGCGCGCCGCCCTCGACGAGCAGCTGCAGGACGCCGCGCTCGCCCAGGTCCTCGAGCATGGCCGTGAGGTCGCCCTGGTACTCGAGGCAGGGCTGGACCTTGGCGGTCGGTGCTGCGTGGCCGAGCACCACGCGGAGCGGCTGGCGGTCCACGCCGTCGAGGCGCACCGTGAGCGACGGGTCGTCGCGTCGCACGGTGCCCGCCCCGACCAACACGGCGTCGCTGTCCGCGCGCAGGTGATGCGCGTCGCGGCGTGCCGCCTCCGAGGTGATCCACTTGGACGAGCCGTCGCCCGCCGCGGTCCGGCCGTCGAGCGTCGCGGCCCACTTGAGCACGACGAAGGGCCGTCCTGTCGAGCGGTGGTGGAGGTACGGCGCGAGGTCGTCGCGCACCTCGGTCGCCCCCGTGCCGACGTCGACGCGGACCCCCGCTGCTTGGAGGTCCGCGACGCCCCTGCCCGAGACACGGCGATCCGGGTCGAGCACGCCGACCACCACGCGCGCGATGCCCGAGGCGAGCACCCGCTGCGTGCAGGGCGGCGTGCGCCCCGTGTGCGCGCACGGCTCCAGGGTCACGTACAGCGTCGCGCCTCGCGCCGCGGGCCCGGCGGCGTCGAGCGCCACCACCTCTGCGTGGCGCTCGCCCGGCGGCTCGGTCGCCGCGCTCGCGAGGACGAGGCCCCGCTCGTCGACCACGATCGCGCCGACCCACGGGTTCGGCCGGGCGGTGTGGCGCGCCTCGCGGCCGACCGCCGCGGCGTGGGCCATCATCTCGTCGTCGAGCGTCATCGGGCGCTCGCGACCGCTGCCGCGACGGCGTGGAGGTCCCGTGCGGCGTCGAGTGGGGACGGCGCGCTGAAGATCGCGCTGCCCGCGACCAGCACGTTGGCGCCCGCAGCCACGGCACGAGGCGCGGTCTCGTGGTCGATGCCGCCGTCGACTTCGAGGTCGACGGCGAGCCCTTGGTGGTCGATCTCGGCTCGGATCCGGGCGATCTTGTCGAGGACCGACTCGATGAAGGACTGCCCGGCGAACCCGGGGAACACCGTCATGCACAGCACGAGGTCCACGTGCTCGAGCCAGGGGGCCATCGCCTCGAAGGGCGTGTCCGGGTTGCACGCGAGCCCAACGCTGAGCCCCAGCGCTCGAGCCTGGTCGATCAGCGACGCGGTGCCACCCACCTCGACGTGAACGGTGCAGCCGTCCGCACCGGCGTCGGCGAACGCGCCGAGGTACTCCCCCGGGTCCGTCAGCATCAGGTGGCAGTCGAAGAACTTCGCCGAGCAACGCCGGATCGCCGCGACGACCGACGGCCCGAGCGTGAGGTTGGGCACGAAGTGCCCGTCCATCACGTCGATGTGGAGCCGGTCCGTGGCCGCGTCGACGGAGTGGATCGCGGCGGCGAGGTCGCTGAAGTCCGCCGACAGGATCGACGGGGCGATCTGCAGTGTGCCGACGGGCGCGTCCGGATGGCGTGCCACCGACGCGAGCCTACGGGCCGAGCGTCGTCCCGAGGTGCGCCGGCACCTCGCCGCGAAGGCCACGGCGCCACGCCGCAGGGGTCATCGCCCGCCGTCCCTCCGGGACGATCTCGATGAGGCGCAGCGCGCCCTCGCCGCACGACACGACGTCCTCGAACAGCTCGCCTGGCGCGCCGGTCGCGTCGTCGAGCGCCTCGCAGCGACGCACGATGAGTCGCATGCCGTTGGCCGTCGTGCGAGCCGGCCCGAGCCGCACGACGCGTGCGAGCTCGCGAGCGGGCCGCCCGAAGTCGAGCTCGAGCTCGTCGTCGGTGACCTTCTTCGCGTAGGTCGGCTCGCCTACTTGGACGACCGGCTCGGGCAAGCCGTCGGGTCCTGGCTCCAAGAGCTCGATCAACAGGCCGGTGCCGAGTGCCACGAGCTCGCGGCGAAGCGACTCGAGGTCCTTGTCGTCGACGACGGTCACGGCGCGCGCGTAGACGGGGCCCGTGTCGAGCGTCGGTTCGAGGCGCATCACGCTCACGCCGGTGACCTCGTCACCCGCGAGGATCGCGCGCTCGACCGGGGCCGCACCTCGCCATCGCGGCAGGAGGGAGAAGTGCAGGTTGCACATCGTCGTGTGCTCGAGCACCGACGCCGGGACCATCGCGCCGAAGGCAACGACGACGCCGAGGTCGAGCGCCAACGACTCGAGCTCGTCGACGCGATCGGTGACGGCGATGCCGCGCGCGAGCGCGGCCGCCTTGACCGGCGTCGGGGTCGTTCGGGCACCGCGCCCTCGCCGCCGGTCAGGGCGCGAGACGACGCAGGCGACGTCGTGACCGGCATCGATGAGGGCGTCGAGGACCGGGACCGCGAAGCTGGGCGAGCCGCAGAACGCCAGCCGCATCAGAGCTCGAGCAGCGGCGCGGGCCCGGCGGGATCGCGGCGCCGGCTCGAGAACTCGCTGCGCAGCAGCGCGCGCGCCTCGCGTCGCTGGTCCGGGTCGAGCCGCTCGACGAGCAAGATCCCGTCGAGGTGGTCGACCTCGTGCTGGAAGATCCGGCCCTCGAACTCGGTCGCCTCGATCGACAGCTCGTTGCCGTCGAGGTCGAGACCGACGAGGTGGACCCGGTCGGGCCTCGTGATCTCCCAGGAAAAGCCCGGTACCGACAGGCAGCCCTCGGTGTAGACGAACTCGCCGTCGGACTCGACGATCCGCGGGTTGATGACCGCCACGGGCCCCTCGCCGGCGTCGTAGACGAACATCCGCTTGGCCACGCCGATCTGGTTGGCCGCGAGCCCGACGCCAGGGGCGGCGTGCATGGTCTCGATCATCACGTCGGCGAGCGAGGCGAGCCGGCCGTCGATCTCCTCGATGTCCTTGGCGGCCTCACGGAGCACGGGGTCGCCGTACTTGCGGATCTCGAGCACGCCCATGGCACAAGCGTACGTGGCCGTCAATCGCGCGGGTCAACCTCGACACGCAGCGGCTCGACGGGTCGCGGCGTCGCCGCGAGCGCGTCGCACAGCTCGCGATGCGACCCGGCCACCGCGAGGAAGCCCTCGCCCGACTCGGTCACGGTCACCTCGTTACTGGACAGCGCCGCGGCGAACGTCGCCGCGCCCGCGCCGCGCAAGGAGCACACCGCCACGTGCGGCGGCAGCGCGAGCTCGCGTGCCGTCGCGACCTCGGCGGCGATGAGCTGGGCAGGCTCGCCGCGCAGCGCCGCCTGGACCGCCAGGTGTGTCGGGAGCCGGGTCTGGACCACCACGCTGCCCGGCGCGCTCGACCCGCGTGCCCCGACGAGCCGGCCCGCGAGCCCGATGGCGCGGAGTGCCTCGAGCGACCCGTGCGCCCTTGGGGCGCACAGGTAGTCGTCGAGCTCGGCGAAGCACACGACGCCCGCGTGGCGGATCCTCGTGAGCACCGCCTCGGTGCCGACCACGACCCGGGCGTCGGCGTCCACCTCCTTGGTCGCGGCCGACACCTCGACGGCGTCGACGCCAAGGAGGGCAGACACCCGCTTCGTGAGCGAGGTGATGCCCTCTCGGAGCACACGCAGGGTCGAGGCACCGCAGCTCACGCACAGCCGGGGATGCTCGGTGCACCCGGCCGTGCAGCCGTAGCCGTGCGGGCCCTCTCGAAGCGCGAGCCCGTGGGCCTCGCACACCGCGAGCGCGCCGCAGCTCGTGCAGGACATGAGTCGGGTGCCACCGAGGCGCTGCAGCACGACGACGACACGGACCCCGGTGAGCGGCTCGGCGAGCGCTCGGTGCGCGGCGTTGGCGAACGTGGAGGAGAGCTGGCGCTCGCGCGGATCGGCGACGCTCAGGTCCGCGACGACCAAGCGGGGCCACATCCTCGACTCGTGCTCGGTCTCTTCGGTGTACCGGGTGAGCGCGAGCAGCGACGGGTCGGGGCACCAGCTCGTCGCGACGAGCGGCGCGCCCTCGCGCCGGCAGCGCTCGGCGAGCATCGTGACGGCGTCCCAGCAGGGCGTCTGGGTCTGTCGATACGCCCCGTCGTGGGCGTCGAGCACGAGGGCGGCGGCGAGGGCGGGCACCGGGGCGAGCGAGGACGCCCGGGCGCCGACGACGACCGGGTACCCGGCTGCGGCCGCAGCCCAGTGGTCCGGGCCGATGGCCTGGACCCCGCGGTGCGCGAGACGCTCGGCGAGGCGCTGCGCCCATGCCGTCGTCGGCGTCGTGACAAGGAGGCAGCCCTTGGCCTCGGTCGCCTCCACGCCGTGCAGCATCGCGAGCACAAGGTCCATCGGATCCGTGCACGGCCCGACGCGCACGAGCGTCGCCGCGCCCCCGCGCACGAGGCGCTGGCCGACGACGCGAAGCTGGTTGTGCACCTCGGGGGCAGTCGCCCGCGTCGGCGAGGCCGGCAGACGGGTGACCACGCGCGGCGGCGAGGCGGTCGCCAAGAGCTTGGACCAGGGGCCCGCCCATCGCCACGCCGCCCACTCGCACAGCGCGACGACCGACGGCGGCGGTCCGGCGCCCAGGCGACGTGCGATCGGCTTGAGGCCCGTGCGCTCGGCGCGGTCCGCGAGCCCGACGACCCAGCCGCGCACGCTGCGCCCGTGCAGCGACACGCGCACCCGGTCGCCGATGGCCGGCGGAGGGCTGGCGTCGGACGCGTCGTAGTCGAAGGCGCGATCGACCGCGGGAAGATCGGGCAGGACCCTCGCGACCGCGGGGGTCACCGCCTAGAGGCCGAGGGCGCGGCGCAGCTCGTCGGCCCGGGGGGTCTGCTCCCAGGTGAACTCCCGCTCGGGGCGGCCGAAGTGCCCGTAGGCGGCGGTCTTCTGGTACACGGGGCGGCGCAGCTCCAGCTCGTCGATGATCGCCAAGGGCCGCAGGTCGAAGAGCTCGGCGACCGCGTCGGCGACCTTCACCGGGTCCGCGGCCGCCGTGTCGAAGGTCTCGATCTCGAGGGACACCGGGCGCGCCACGCCGATCGCGTAGGCGACCCGGACCTCGCAGCGCCGTGCCGCGCCCGCGGCGACCACGTGCTTGGCGACCCAGCGCGCCGCGTAGGCGCCCGAGCGGTCGACCTTGGAGGGGTCCTTGCCGGAGAACGCGCCCCCGCCGTGGCGTGCCATGCCCCCGTAGGTGTCAACGATGATCTTGCGCCCCGTGAGGCCCGTGTCCGCGCTCGGCCCGCCGAAGACGAACGCGCCCGAGGGATTCGTGTGGATCGTGAGGTGCTCACGGTCGAGTCCCGTTGGCAGGATCGGGTCGATCACGTGGTCGATGAGATCGTGGCGGATGACCTGCTGGCTGACGCCGTCGGCGTGCTGGGTGGAGATGACCACGGTGTCGATCCCGACGGGCCGGCCCGACTCGTAGGCGATGCTGACCTGGGTCTTGCCGTCCGGACGCAGGTACCCGAGCTGGCCTGCGCGCCGGACCTGGGCAAGTCGCATGCTGAGTCGGTGCGCGAGCCAGATGGGCAGCGGCAAGAGGTCGTCGGTCTCGTCGCAGGCGTAGCCGAACATCATGCCCTGGTCGCCCGCGCCCTGGGCGTTGCGCAGGTCCTCGCCGCCAGTGCCCGACCGGTGCTCGAAGGCCGCGTCCACGCTCGCGGCGATCTCGGGGCTCTGGCGATCCAGCGCCACCATGACCGCGCAGGTGTTGCCGTTGAACCCAGTCGCGTCGTCGTCGTAGCCGATGTCGACGATCGTCGTGCGGGCGAGATCGGGGACGTCGATGCGTGCGGTGGTCGTGATCTCCCCGGCGACGACGCACAGTCCCGTCGTGAGCAGCGTCTCGCAGGCCACGCGGCCCTGGGGGTCCTCGGACAGGACGGCGTCAAGCACCGCGTCGGAGATCTGGTCGGCGACCTTGTCGGGATGGCCCTCGGTGACCGACTCTGACGTGAACACGGACCGGTTGGTCATCAGGCTCCTCGGAAAAGACGTCGTGCCACACTATCCAAGAGCACGTCGGCCACCGCCCGCTTGGACGTGAGCGCCACGTGCTCCTCGCTGCCGTCGCGGCCGAGGATGACGACCTCGTTGGTGTCGTGGTCGAAGCCAACCCCGGGCTTTGACACATCGTTGACGACGACGAGGTCGCACCCCTTGCGCGCGAGCTTCTCGCGAGCGCTCGCCACGACGTCGTTGGTCTCGGCCGCGAAGCCCACGACGAGCAGCGTGTCGTGTCGCTTCGCGACCACGTCCGCGAGGATGTCCTCGGTCGCCTCGAGCTCGATGTTCGGTGCCCCGTCGGCGCGTCGCAGCTTCTGGCTCGCGCCCTGCACCGGTCGGAAGTCAGCGACCGCGGCCGCCATGACGACGACGTCGGCGTCGTCGAGCGCGCCGAGCACCGCGGCGTGCATCTCCGCGGCGGTCTCGACGTCGTGACGCACCACGCGCGAGGCGACCGCATCGTCGAGCGCGAGCGGCGACGCGGTGACGAGCACGACGTTCGCGCCGCGGCGTGCGGCCGCCTCTGCGATCGCGTGGCCCTGTCGTCCGGACGAGCGGTTCGTGAGCACGCGCACGGGGTCGATCGGCTCGCGCGTGCCGCCCGCGGTGACGAGCACGGTGCGCCCGGCGAGCGGTCGCTCACCGGGGTCGAGGATGCCGAGCACGGCGGCGGTGATCCTTGAGGGGTCTGCCATGCGGCCCGTTCCCTCGTCGCCGCCCGCCAGGCGTCCGGTCTCGGGTGGCACCACGATGACGCCACGCGACGTGAGCACCGCGAGGTTGTCCGTGACGCTCGGGTGCTCCCACATCT
>PMON01000072.1 GCA_003162395.1 Acidimicrobiaceae bacterium | reverse complement strand
CGGCGTGCAGCGCGCCCATCGTCATCGTGAGCCCGATCGTCGCGCCGCGAGCCCGCAGCTCGGTCGTGCGCTCGCCCCACTGGGTGAGCGAGGTGACGACCTCGGTCACCTAGCGCGCGACGTCGACGGCGGTGACCCTCTCGACCACGTCGAGCGGCGGCGAGACGGTCTGGCCCGGCGCGGCGAGCTCGAGCGCGAGCGCGACGCACGCTCCGTAGGCAGCTCGCTCGTGGGGTGCCAACGCGTCGAGGTGCCGGACGATCGTCGACCAGTCCCCCCGCGAGGCCGGACCGGTCAGCGCAGCGCGGGGACCGAGCGTTGCGACGTCGTCGATGGCTGCTCGGGCGAGTCCGAGGAATGCCGCCACGTCGAGGCCGATCGTCGAGGCGACACGCTCCACCTGTCCGAGCAGCGCCACGACGTGGTTGGCGGCGATGCAGGCCGCGGCGTGGTAGGCCGCGCGGTCCGCATCTGCGACCGCGACCGCGCGAGCGGCGAGGCTCGTGGCGAGGACCGTGGCAAGCTCGTCACCCGCGACGGCAATGGTCACCCCAGCGAGGAGGCGATCCGCGCCGATGTCGGCGGTCGGGAGCGGCACGAGCGGGTGCATCGACGCGCGCCGCTCGTGCGGGGCGAGCACGTCGAGGCCGAGCGAGCCCGACAGGTGCAGCACGACGCACGACGACCGCGGCGTGACGTGCTCGGCGACGACCGCGATCTCGTCGTCGGGAACCGCGAGGATCAGGGCGTCCACGCCGGCGGCGGCGGCGGTGATGTCGTCGCGTCGCCCGAGCGGGCCGTCGACGAGGTGTCCCGTGCGACGGAGTGCCTCGGCAAAGGACATGCCAGCCTTGCCTAGGCCAATGATCCGGATCGACGCCATCTTCCCCCTCTTGCGTTCCGGCCCTCTCGGTGCCGTTCGCTCAGCGGAACTCCTCCAGTGTACCGACACGGACGACCTCGCCCACGGCGCGGTCGAGCGCGTCGGCCTCGACGAGGTGCGGCGCCAGCTCCCTCAGCGGCTCGAGGACGAATCGACGCTCGAACATCCTCGGGTGTGGCACCTCCAGGTCCTCGTCGGCGACGACGAGGTCCCCGACCAAGAGCACGTCGGCGTCGAGCGTGCGCGGGCCGAATCGCACGCCGCGGACCCGGCCCGCGGCAGCCTCGGCGCGCTGGCAGCGCTCGAGCAAGGAGTGCGGCGTGGCCGACGTCACGAGCTCGACGACCAGGTTCAGGTACGCCCCCTGGGCCGGGCCCCCTACGGGCTCGGTCTCATAGACCGACGAGGCGCGGCACGCGTCGGTCGCCGCGAGCACCTCGACGCCGAGTCGGAGCCACCGGGCGCGGTCCCCGAGGTTGCTGCCAAGCGACAGGTAGGCGAGCACCTAGCGCGCGAGCCGCCGTCGCACCCCGGCGGTCGCGACGTCAAGGGGAATCGGCGGGCGGAGCTTCGTGACCACCACGGTCACCGCACCGATCCGTTCGTCGAGCGCGAGCACCGCCCGACCCGCGACCTCCGCGGCGTGCTCGAGCAGCCGCGGCGCCGCGTCGATGATCGCCGCCGCCGCCGCCTCGCACACGAGCGGGTACGACACCGTGTCGGCGAGGTCGTCGCTCGCACCCGCGCGCTCCGCGTCGAGCTCGACGTCGACGTCGACCGTCAGCGGCTGGACCCCGCGTCGCTCCTCGTCGCCGACGCCGCAGACCGCGACGACCCGCAGGCCGCGAACCTCGATCGTGTCGGGCACGGCTCAGTCCGAGCTGGGCGGACCCGAGTCAGCCACGAGCGCGCGACCGTCCGGTCCCATCGATCGCTCCAAGAGGTGCTCCACCGCGCTGATCGCGGCGGGCCCCTGGACGATCCGGCCCGACCAGCACAGGTAGCCCGCGACCACGCCCATGACGCGGTCACCCAGCTCGTCGCCGTGGAGGAGGACCTGGCGTCCCGCGCTCAGCGCCATGTCGAGATCGAAGTAGCACTCCTTGAGCGCGAGCTTGCGGTCGCCGACCGGTGGGATCGGGTGGTGACCCCACTCAAGCTCGTGCGTCGTGTACGCCGACAGGTTCGACGGCGCGGGCAGGATCGACACCACTCGGTCGAAGCCCTGCGCACGAAGCCACAGCAGCTCTTCTTCCCGGCGCACCTTTCGGTGCGACGCACCGAATCCCCCGGGTCGCTCGGACACCGCGAACCGGTCCCTGATCACCCAGGTGAAGTTCCGCGGGCAGATCCCCGCAGCCCACTTGCCCTTCATGCCGCCTCCCCATCTGCGACGAGTGCCGCCGCCTGCCAAGTTGCGGCGACGTCGTGGACTCGCACCACGTCGACGCCGCAGGCCATCGCGAACGTCGCGACGGCGAGCGATCCTTCGAACCTCTCATCGGCGTCCAGGGGACCGCCGTGTGGCAGCGCGCCCAAGAACCGCTTCCGGCTGGCTCCCACGAGGACGCCGATGCCCTCGTCGTGGGACGCCTCGCACAGCTCGTCGAGCCTCGCGAGGAGCGCCAGGTTGTCCGCGGCATCCTTGCCGAATCCGATGCCGGGATCGACGTAGAGCTCGACCACGCCCAGCTCACGGGCGGCTCGGGCCGCGCCGAGCACGTGTCGGCGCACCTCGTTGAGGATCGCCGGGCCGACGGGCGCGGGGGCGCCCTGTGCGGGGATCCCCCGATGGTGCATGGCCACCCAGCCAACCCCGAGCTCGGCGGCGAGGGGGCCGAGGGCCCCGCCGACGTCGTTCAGGAGCGAGGCGCCCGCCGCGACGGCTGCCCGGGCGACGGGGGCCTTCACGGTGTCGACGGACACCCGGCCGAGGCCGGCCAGGGCCTCGATGACCGGGACGACCCGGGCGATCTCTTCTCGCTCGTCGACGGGCGTGGCGCCAGGTCGCGTGGACTCACCACCCACGTCGACGATGCCCGCGCCCTCCACGAACAGTCGACGGCCCCGCTCGATCGCGTCACTCGTCGCCACCGTGCGCGACCCGGCGTGGAACGAGTCGGGCGTCACGTTGACCACGCCCATCACGGTCGCTCGCCCGCGCCGCACTCAGCGCCTCTTGTGCACGAACGCGAGCGCCTCGGCTCTCGTCGCGGCGTCGGATCGAAACGTGCCCCGGACCGAGGACGTGACCGTCGAGGTGCCGGGCTTGCGCACGCCGCGCATCGACATGCACAGGTGCTCGGCCTCGATCACAACCAGGGCGCCTCGCGGCTGGAGCTCCTTGTCGATCGCGTCGGCGATGTCGACGGTCATTCGCTCTTGGACCTGGAGCCGGCGCGCGAACCCCTCGACGAGGCGCGCGAGCTTGGAGAGCCCGGTGATCCTGCCGTCGACGCCCGGCACGTACGCGATGTGCGCGACACCCGTGAACGGCACGAGGTGGTGCTCGCACAGTGACGTGAACGGGATGTCGCGCACCATCACCATCTCGTCGTGCCCGGCCTCGAAGGTGACCCGGAGGTTCTGGGCGGGGTCGGTGTCGATCCCGGCGAACAGCTCCTCGTACATGTCGGCCACACGCCGTGGGGTTTCGCGCAGGCCCTCTCGCTCCACGTCCTCGCCGATCGCGTCGAGCAGCTCGGCGACCGCGGCGCGTACCCGGTCGACGTCGACGCTCACGTGCCCACCGACTCGGGTCCGACGTAGGTGTAGACGCCCTGGAGGTTCCGGAAGCGCTCCCCGACGTCAAGCCCGTAGCCGACGACGAAGGTTGAGGGGATCGTGAAGCCCACGTACTTGATCGACTGTGTGACCCGCTGTTCGCCCTCCTTCAAGAGCAGCGCGCACACCTCCAGGCTTGCCGGCCCGCGAGCGCCCAGGTACCTGCGCAAGTAGTTGAGGGTGAGCCCCGAGTCGACGATGTCCTCGACGACGAGGACGTGTCGGTCCTTCAGGTCCACGTCGAGGTCCTTCACAATCCGCACCACGCCGGAGGTGGACGTCGCGGTGCCGTAGGACGACACGGCCATGAAGTCGACCTCGACGGGGAGCTCGATCAGCCGGGCGAGGTCGCTCATGAACAGCATGGCGCCCTTGAGCACGCCGACGAGGAGCGGGGGGTTCGTCGCGTAGTCCTCCGTGATCTTGGCGCCGAGCTCGGCAACCCGTGCGGCGAGTGTGTCGCCGTCGACGACGACGTCCCCGAGTGCGTGCGCGGCCCAGGCGGGCGGGGGGTGCCGACCGCCGGTGCTGATCATCCGGCGGAGCGTACCGGCTTAGCCGTCTTCCAACGCGAGCCTGCCGTCGCGACGAGCGAGTCGTCGCCCGCCGGCCAGCTCGGTGGCGACGACGAGACCCATCACGACGGCCTCCATACGCTCGACCTCAGCGGCGCTCGGCGGATGGCTGCCGTCGACGTCGTCGCGCCGAGCGAGGTCTCGCAGCCGACGGCGGCGGAGCGCGACGGGCGCGCCGCGTAGCGTGGCGACGTCGCGGGGGTCCGGGATGGCTTCGAGCGCCAGCTCATCGAGGTACCTCGCGTCGTCACCCACGAGCGACGCAAGCCGTGCGAGCATCGGCACGAGATCGCGATCTGCGATGCCGTTGAGCTCGGGGAGCAGACGGGTGCGCACCAGATTGCGACGGAGCGACAGGTCATAGTTCGACGCGTCGGTCGTAAACCCGACGCCCGACGAGACGACGAACGCCCGAAGCGCCGTTCGTCGAATCCCGAGCAGCGGCTTGGTCGACGTCGACATCCCTGCCAGGCCGTCGAGCCCGGCGCCGCGGAGCAGGTTGAGCAGCACCGTCTCTGCCTGGTCGTCCATCGTGTGGCCGGTCAGCACGCCTGCGGGGAGCGCGGCACGGCGCGCCGCGCGAGCGCGCGCCTCGAGGTTCCCCCCCTGCTCGACGGACGCCTGGTGCGCGACGAACTCCGCGCCGAGCCGTTGTGCCAGGCGCTCGACGAGGGCCGCCTCGCGGGTGGCGGCACCCCGCAGGCCGTGCTCGACGTGATGGATCGTCGCGGTGAGGCCGGCGGCTGCCGCGAGGAGCGCGAGGCCGCACGAGTCGGGACCGCCCGAGACAGCGAGTTCGACATGCTGTCTCGCCGCAGGGAAGACGCAGCGCTCGAGGAGCTTGGTGGCGTCAGCCGCTGCGGGCCTCATCAGCGAGGACGGCACGGATGCGATCGAGGAGCGGCTCGGGGACCCGCGCTCGAGCACAGTCGGCGATCACCACGCGCAGCTCCGCCTCGAAGTGCGCGGCGCTCGTGCAGTACCCGCAGCGATCGAGGTGCGAGCCGATCAGCGCGCGCCGCTCGTCGGTCAGCTCGCCGTCGAGATACCGATAGAGCGTCTCGAGTGCTTCGTCGCAGTTGACGCCCGAGGCGCCCACGTCACCATCCGGCTCGTCCATCACGTCTCCCTCATGTCCTTGGGACCTCGAGCAGTCCCTGCTCTGCGGCATAGGGGGCCAACGCCTTTTGGAGCGCCTTCCTTCCCCGATGGATGCGACTCATCACGGTGCCGATCGGCACGCCGGTGATGTCCGCGATCTCTTTGTAGCTGAACTGCTCCACGTCGCTCAGGAGAACCGCCAGGCGGAACTGCTCGGGTAGCTCGTCGAGCGCCGCCAGGACCTCCGGCGCGGTGAGCCGCTCGAGCGCGGCGTCCTCGGCGCTCCTCGACATCCCCGTGGCGGTCAGGCGCTTGTAGAGGTAGAGGTCCTCGACGTCGTCCACGTCGGTGAGCTGTGGGGAGCGCTGGCGCGAGCGATAGGTGGAGATATAGGTGTTCGTCAGGATCCGGAACAGCCAGGCCCGCAGGTAGGTACCCTCCTCGAAGCGGTCGTAGGCACGGAATGCCTTGAGATACGTCTCTTGGAGGAGGTCCTCGGCGTCCGTCCGGTCGTGGGTCATCCGCAGCGCCGCTCCGTAGAGGGCATCGGCGAAGACGAGCGCCTCCTCCTCGAAGCGAGCTGGATCCGCCACGCGCTGACGTTACCGCCGATCGTGCGTGCGACGACCGAGGATCTCGGGGCGCGAACGACCGCAGGTACCCTGCCATCGTGCCTGCAGCACCGGATGCGGCATGGGCGAGGGCCGCGTCGCGATTGGGTCCAGGACCGACGCCTTGAGCGAGGTGGACCCGCACCGAGTCGCGCCCGACGCCGTCGTGCTCGATGACCTCGCCGCCTTCGGCGTGCGCGCGATCGTCACCACGAGGTCCGGTGGCGTGAGCACCGGTCCCTACGCCTCGCTCAACCTCGGTGGCCACGTCGGCGACGAGCCTGCACACGTCGCGGAGAACCGCTCGAGGCTCGCGGCCGCGATGACCGTGACCGCCGATGCGCTCATGATCGCGAACCAGGTGCACGGCTGCGACGTCGCGGTCGTGGGCCACGGCGACGAGCCAGGTGACGTCGACGTGCTCGTGACCACCGATCCCTCCATCGTGCTGTGCGTGCTCGTCGCCGACTGTGTCCCCGCGGTTCTCGTCGATCCCGTTGCGGCCGTGCTGGCCGTCGTGCACGTGGGGTGGCGAGGCGTTGCCGCAGGGACCATGCTCGCGGGCGTCGACGCGATCGTCGCGAACGGGGCCGATCCCGCACGGTGCCGCGCCTACCTCGGGCCGCGCATCTCGGCGCGCTCCTACGTGGTGGGCGACGAGGTCGTCGCGGCGTTCCACGCCGTCGGGTGCGGTGGCGACGTCGTCGTCGCTGACGACGGGCGCTGGCATGCCGACCTCGCGGGCGCGTGTGCTCGCCAGCTCGCAGCGAGCGGCGTGCAGCCCGGGCACGTGACGGTGTCATCGTCGGTGACCGACGGCGGGGAGCGCTTCTTCAGCGATCGCGCGCGGCGCCCATGTGGGCGGTTCGCGATCGCCGCGCGACTCCAGGGTCGCTCATAGCATGACCGAGGTGTCATGCCACGATCGCGCAAGAGCCTTTGCGTACCGCGACGTCGTGGTCGACGCGGCGACCGCGACGATCACGTGCTCGTACGCGTGCGACGGCGTCGAGTTCCGCGAGGTCGCGACATTCGACGAGGACGTCGACCTCGCAGCGCCTGGCGTCGAGACCGCGGCCGTGCTCTACCACCTGCTCGCGGGCCTCTCGTACTACAAGGCCTTCGCGGCGAGGAGGATCGAGCTCGGCGGCCTCGACGCGGGCGTCGCGACCCTTGCTCTGCTCGCTGGCGCGCTCCACGGCGGGCTCGGCGAGTACGCGTTTCGCAACGATCTCGACCTGGGTGACGTCGAGATCAGCGGCGCCGCGCCCAGTCGGCAGGTCGCACTGGCGGCGAGCGAGCACGGCCCGCTCGTGCCATTCGGGGGCGGGATCGACTCGATCGTGACGGCGACCGAGCTCGCCAACGACCCCGACGAGGCGCTGTTCGTCCTCTCCAACGGCGCGACCCGCTTTGCCGCGATCGAGCGACCGGCGGCGCGGACGGGGCTGCCCATCGTGCGCTGCAGCCGCCAGCTCGACGCGAAGATCCTGACGTCGAGGCAGTCCGGGTGGCTCGACGGGCACGTCCCGGTCACCGCCATCGTCTCGAGCCTGGCGATCATCGCGGCAGTCGCCCAGGGCCGATCCTCAGTGGTCATGAGCAACGAGCGCTCCGCGTCATCCCCCAACCTCGTGGTCGGTGGCAGGCCGGTGAACCATCAGTGGTCCAAGTCTCTCGAGTGCGAGGACCTCCTCCGACGCGCACTCGACGAGCGCCTCGAGCACGCACCCTCGTACTACAGCGCGCTGCGGGACCGCTCCGAGCTGTGGGTCGCGAGCCAGTTCGCCAGGCATCCCGAGTACCTCGACAGGTTCATGAGCTGCAATCGCGCGTTCCTCCAGGATCCCGCGAAGCGCGCCACGACGTGGTGCGGCGCGTGTGACAAGTGCCTCTTCACGGACCTCGTGCTCGCGCCATTTGTTCCCCGGGCGGCGCTGTCCTCGGTGTTCTCGGGACACGAGCCGCTCGCCGACGCGAGCCGGCACGGCGACCTCGAGGTCCTCGTCGGACTCACGGCGAGCCCGAAGCCCTTCGAGTGCGTCGGGGACGCCGGCGAGTGCGCGACCGCGCTCGTGGCCGCCGCCGCACGGCCAGATCGAAGAGCGCAGCGCCACCTGCGCGACCTCGCAGCCCGGTGCAGCGCACAGCCACTCGACGAGCTGCTCGTGGCATCCGGGCCGACCAACGCGATCGCACATGCGGCACGAGATCTCCTTTAGCGACCTCGCAGGCCGTCGGGTCGGGGTCTTCGGCCTTGGCATCGAGGGCCGAGCGGCCCGTGAGCGCCTCATCGCGATCGGCTGCGACGTGGTTGCCGTCGACGACGACGCGGCCAGCACCGGGGACGCGACCGTGCTCGGGAGCTCCGACGGCGGGCTGCGGGCCCTCGCGCACTGTGACGCGATCGTGAAGTCCCCGGGGATCCCGAGGTATCGAGACGACGTCGTGGAGCTCCACAAAGCGGGGATACCCGTCCTCGGCGGTGTCGGCATGTGGCTCGAGGAGGCCGACCGCACCAAGGTGATCTGCGTGACCGGCACGAAGGGGAAGTCGACGGTGACGACCGTGATCGGGCATCTCGCGTCGCACCTCGGGACGCCGGCGTCGGTCACGGGCAATCTCGGCGTGCCGCCGTTCGCGCCGGGTCTCGATCTTGACGGCACGCTCGTGATCGTCGAGACCTCGAGCTTCCAGGCGACCGACGTCGCGCACTCGCCAGGCGTCGTCGTCGTGACTTCCCTCGGCGAGGACCACCTCGACTGGCACGGGTCCCTCGCGCGCTACCAGGCCGACAAGCTGTCCCTCACGCGCCAACGCGGCGCTCGCCACACGATCGTCGCCGACACGCCGTCGCTTCGCGAGCATCGTGAGCAGCTCGGCGGCGAGGTGACCTGGATGACCGACGAGGTCCCGACCCTCGCCGCGGCATTGGGGCTGCCGGGCCGGCACGGGACCTCGAATGCCGCAGTTGCCGTCGGGGCGCTTCGAGCAGCCGGCGTCAAAGGATCCGACGACGCCGCGCGACTCGTCGAGGCGGCGTCTGGCTACGAGCCGTTGCAGGGGCGATTCCGAGAGATCGCGCGGCACGGCGGCGTCCGCTTCATCGACGACTCGCTCGCGACGAATCCCCTTCCGACGATCGCGGCCATTGACGCGGTCGGTGACGCGCGCCTCGCGCTGCTCCTTGGCGGCCACGACCGGGGCGTCGACTACGACGAGCTGGTCGCCACGATCGCGAGTCGCGACGCGGCCACGCTCGTCGTCACCCTCCCTGACAACGGCCCGGTGATCGGCGCGATGCTGCGGTCCCGCTCGAAGGTCCAGGTCGTCGATGCCAGCGGCGTCGACGAGGCCGTGCACGACGCCCTCCAATGGCTCGACGGCAGCGGGATCCTGCTCCTGTCGCCCGCCGCGCCGAGCTTCTCGCAGTTCCGGAGCTGGAAGGAGCGCTCCGACGCTTTCGCGCTCGCCGTCAGCGCCGCCACCAGCTGATCGGCGGCACGACGGACGCGCTCAGATCTCGAGGTCGAAGGCGGTCGCGTGCGTCGGCTGGTACAGGTCGAGCTCGACGCCCCCGGGCACGGTGACGCTCGTGACGAGGCCGTACCCCCGGTCGCTGATCTCCTCGGACACCGCGGCGCCCTTCGCGCGCAGCTCTTTGACCGTGCGCTCGATGTCGTCGCACATGAGGCTGAGCTTCATTGTGCCCGTCGGGGGGCCGCCCGAGTCGGTCGGATGCACACCGAGCTCGCTGGGCGGCAGCTTGAAGATCAGCCAGCCCCCGCCATCGTCGACGACCGCGAGGTCGAGGACGTCGCGGAAGAACGTCCGCGCGGCGTCAGGGTTGTCGGCATAGATCAGGGTGTGCACGGACGTGATCATCTGGCGATTCTGACAGAGGCCCGTGGACCACGCCCGAGTCAGTCCGGCCCGTCGCGTCGTCGCACGGGCGAGTGGTCACGACGCGTGACGACGTCTTGGAGCCTGGGATGGGATTTGAACCCATGACCTACGCATTACGAGTGGAGCCTTCTTCATCTGCTAAGTGTCGTCCTTCCTGATTGACCAGTTCAGAGGTAGCGCGCAGTCCAATCAGTGTGCTGGATGCCACCAGATCTGACTTAGTGGAGTAGCACGGGAGTAGCAGTCGCCTCTCCACCCGGCGCGTCGTGTTGCTGCGATTGATCCCGCAGGATCAAAAGCACACACAGGACACCCAGCAACGCACCCAGACCAGCAATCCACGGACCAGGGCCGACTTCAGTCCAATACTTGGTGGTCAGAGCTTGCCCCTGAAATAGGGCCGGTAGCTCAACCTGCGGCGAGGGCGCCAGGAGAGTTGCAATGCCGACGCACATTGCCGCAAGTCCGATGGCGGCGATGCGGTACCCGCGGCCCAAGCGAGCCGAGTACGGCACCAGTGCCGATACGCCGAGGAGTAATAGAAACCCGGCGCCCACCAGTATGACGACGCCGGGCAACGTCGAACCAGATGGCTTCCAGTGGAGATTGCTGGCAGTGCCTCCGAAGTACCCACCGATCTGCAGGGCACTCCATCCTGAATGCCATTGCAGAGGGAACGGTCCGTCATATGGGAACTGACTTTTGGAACAGAAGCCTTGTGGGCAGTTGTAGACATAGCGCCAGGGAAGCAGCGCACCGACGAGAGCAAGTGCTCCAGCCGCGGTCGTGGCGCCAGCGAAGAGCCAACGTCGAGCCGACCTAGCGTCCACCTGACGCCCCCCTTTCTGCCCGTTCGCTCCAACCGAGCAATGATTCCACGCTCAACTCCGTCGCTTGCCTCAAGGTTCTCACGATCACTGCGATGGCACCGGATGGAGTCTGAGACCTGAGATCCCCGCATAGAGACCATCGCGCGCGGCGAGCTCCAGGTCATGAGCCAACGCAGTTGCAGCGATCCACCGGTCACCGACGTGTGCCTTGTCCTGGATGCCATGCGCGTTCGCTTTGGCCCACGCGGTGAGTTCGACATACCGATCCTGGACATCCCTGCTTATCTGAATCGTTGGGAAAGACTCGACCAGTTCCGTGAGGCGCTGCGTACGCGTATCGCCCCAGCTTCTAAGGATCGGCCAAACGCGCAGTTCGACGGCTGTCTGCACAGCGATCACTGCCGTCCTGCCCTCTAGTGCCGACGCCCAAGCTGTACCGAACGGATCCCGCGGATGGATGACCCACACCTTCGAGAAGACATCGGTGTCCACGAGGACGGGCCCCTTCGATCCAGCCTCGTCGTCCGTCAAAGATGGATCTCCGCCAGAAACTCATCTACGTCGCTCGCTGAGATTCCCGGGATCCCACCTCGAGGGATCGGCGAGCCAATCGGCACCTCGCCCGCTGGGACAGCAAGCCACTCCGCGGGCAGGTCCTCGGCCAGCAGCGTGGGCTCAACAATTCGGACAACCCGACCCTGCTCTCGCTCGGCGACGCCGGAAGCCACGACCCTTTGGCCAATCAACCTGGCCGCAGCTTCGAGGTCCACCACGTCCTCGAGCGTGACGTCGTTGCCCACGTCGTCTCTGACGCGGAAGCGCCGAGCTCGAAGATCGACCTTGTCCAATCGACCCGTGAAGCGGACGCTCTGCGTCTCGATCTCCTCGTCCACCTTCCAGACCGCCAGGTCGACTGTCACGAGATCTATCGCGACCTTCGGCTCCATCTCATCCCCAACGCCCCAACTCGTTGTTGCCCTCGTCGCCTTCGAGGCCACCACGGACGTCGCAACCGCTCCAATCGACTTTTTAACCAGGGGACTCGCCCAGTCTGGCGGCCTGTTTGCTCCGATCGCCTCCAGACTTTCTTCAAACCGATCGAGCAGGAGTCCTTCGTCGCCACCTCCGGGGAATGGCAGTGCGTCGGGATCCCCGAGACGCATCCTCAACGAGGTGGACCCCTTCTCGACACCTGCCAATCGCAATTCACTGATGCGCTCCAACGACGCGCGAGTACCCCCACGACCCTCGATCCCACCTATCTGGCGCGCGATGCGAGTCGCCATGAGCTGGAGGGAGCCCGCAATCTCGGTCAGATCTCGCATCGTGATCTCGCCGTCAGGAACCAGCAGTCCCTCGAGGCGAAGTGAGTAGGTCTTCGTCGTCACTGCACCTCCCGACAGATCTCTCGCTCGGTGAACTTACTGGCTCGTTGTACCGGCACCCTCGCCACCGGCCTAGAAGACAGAAACTGAGTATCCACGCCACCACTGACCAACCGCCTCATTCTCCACGTTCTCCAATCCCAACCATGTCAATTTGAAATGACCTAAGTACCTACCCCCTGGACCTGCACCCCATCCGTTGTTCGTTGAACGGGTGGGGTGCGGGTCCAGGGGGTGTTCACTTGACGACGACGCTTCTTCAGCAATCGCAAGCAGCAAAGCGGCCCGAGGTGCAGTCGCAGGTTGTTCACCTGTGCACCCCACTTTGGTGAACAGGTTGGTGAACACTCTGCTCCCGCTCGACCAGCGGCTTCGAACGTTCAACGAGGTCACCAAGGGTGTTCGCAGCCTCCCGATCGGACTCGACAAGAAAGTGGGCGTAGACACCGAGCGTCGTTGCCGCGTTCGCGTGCCCGAGCCGCCCGCTGACAGTACGTACCGGGATCCCTGCACTCAGCAGCCGCGTGGCGGCGAAGTGGCGCAGGTCGTGGTTATGCCGACGTCGGCATAAGCA
>PMON01000070.1:62499-131504 GCA_003162395.1 Acidimicrobiaceae bacterium | reverse complement strand
AACGACGTGGCGAAGTACTTCGCAATCATCCCCGCGCTCTTCATCGTCACGTACCCACAGCTGAAGACGCTCAACGTCATGCACCTGCACAGCGCGAACTCCGCCGTGCTCTCCGCGGTCATCTTCAACGCGCTCGTCATCATCGCGCTCATCCCGCTCGCACTGCGGGGGGTCAAGTTCCGCCCGACGTCCGCCGCCGCGATGCTGCGGCGCAACGTCTGGATCTACGGCGTCGGCGGCATCATCGCGCCGTTCGTCTTCATCAAGCTGATCGACCTCATCATCACGGCCCTGGGAGCGTACTGAGATGCAAGCTCTACTTCGATCCATCGTCCTCACCGCGGTGCTCTTCGTCATCTGCGGCGTGGGCTACCCGATCGCGGGCTGGGCGCTCTCCCAGGCCGCCTTCCACAGCCAGGCGAACGGCTCGATCACGAAGAACGGCTCGACGCTCATCGGCCAGCAGTGGGGCATCGCGACCTACGACGCCAGCACCACGTCGTGCACCGTCTCGATCAACCCGATGTGGTTCAACGGGCGACCCGACGCCGACGACCCGCTGGGCGTGCAGTACTCCGCGAAGAACGGCACGTGCCCAGTCGTCTCGGGGGAGTCGACGCAGGCCGACCTCGGGCCGCACTCGAAGGTGCTCGTGGCCGACGTCGCCGCGCTCGTCGCTGCGTGGAAGGCCGTGGGCGTCACCAACCCCACACCGGACCTGGTCACGACTTCGGGGAGCCAGCTCGACCCGGACCTCACCGCCCAGGACGCACTGGTGGAGGTCCCCATGGTCGCCAAGGCTCGTGGCGTCGCGCCGTCGGTCCTGCGCACACTCATCTCGAAGGCGACCGTGGGCCCGCAGCTCGGCTTCCTGGGCTCGCCCTACGTCAACGTGCTCGCGCTGAACGAGGCGCTGGCGGCGCTCAGCTCCTGAGGTGGCGCGCCAGCGCACCCGCGCGTCGAGGCAGCTCGACGACGACCCGATCGCGCACACGATCGCCAGCGTCGCTCGGCGCCAGCGCTGCGAGGTGTCCGGCGCGATCGTGTCCATCGAGGCGTTCGACCGTCCGACCGTCGTGCTCGACGTCACGGTCGACGACGGCACGGGCACCCTCTTGTGCACCTTCTCCGGGCGACGAGAGATCCCCGGCTTCGCCGTCGGGCGACGCGTCTCGGTCGCAGGGCGACTCGTTCGCTACCGGGACCGCCAGTGCCTGCTCAACCCGGCCTACGAGCTCGAAGATGACGGCTGCGCGTCGTGCGCGACCAGCTCGTAGCCGATGCCGCTGTGCGTGACGAGCATCTCGCCGTAGTGACCGAGCTTCTTGCGCAGCCGGTGGGCGTACACGCGGAGGTAGTGCGCCTCGCTCGAGTACGTGGCGCCCCACACCTCGCGCAGGATCATCTGGTGGGTGCACACCTTGCCCTCGTGGCGAGCCAGGAACGCAAGGAGGTCGAACTCCTTGGACGTGAGCCGGAGCGGCTCGTCCCCGACGCTGGCGGACCGGTACACAAGATCGCACGTGAGCGCGCCGACGTGGAGCACCGTGGGCGCCGTCGGCTCCGAGGGCCCGGAGCGCCGGAGCAGCACGCGCAGGCGTGCCTCGAGCTCGGCCATCCCGAACGGCTTCGTCACGTAGTCGTCCGCGCCGCGATCGAGGGCGTCGACCTTTCGCTCCTCGCTGCCGAGCGCGGACAGGATCAGGATCGGCACCTCACTGAACTCGCGGATCCGGCCGCACACCGTCGCGCCGTCGAGGTCGGGCAGCGAGAGATCCAGCACCACGACATCGGGCTGGCGCAGCGACGCGAGCACGACGCCGTCAGCCCCGGTCCTCGCGGTCGCGACGTCGTAGCCACGGGCGCTGAGCCCGATCGAGAGCGCCCGGAGCAGCGCACGGTCGTCGTCGACCACGAGGACGCGCTCGCCGCTCATGAGGTCGCCTCCTCGAGGGTCGCGACAGGGATCTGGAACCTGAAGCACGCCCCGCCCGAAGGTCCGTCCGCGACGCGCAGCCGCTGTCCGTGGGCCTCGACGAAGGCCGTCGAGATCGCGAGGCCCAGGCCCGCTCGGCCGCTGCCGGCGTTCCGATCGAGCATGTGGAAGATCCGCTCGCGGTCCGCTTCGGGGACGCCGGGTCCCTCGTCGCTGACCGAGACGTCCACGAGCCCGGCACGCTCGGACGCCGCCACCGTGATCGTCGTGCCGTCCGGCGAGTGCTGCGCCGCGTTGGTGAGGAGGTTCGAGAGCACCTGGACGATGAGCACCGCGTCGATCTCGACGATCGGGAGGTCCGAGGGGATCTCGATGGCCAGCGAGTGATGCGCGAGCACGGCTCGAGCCGCGGCGATCGCGGCGTCGACCACGCCGGTCAAGTCGTGCGGCTCGCGTCGAAGCACGAGCGTCCCGGCCTCGAGGCGTGCCATGTCGAGCAGGTTCGCCACGAGCATCGTGAGGTGGTCCGACTGGTCCTCGATCGTCGCGAGCAGCTCGTTGTGGTCCGCCCCGGACAACGCAAGGCCCGGCTCGCGCAGCGTCGACACCGCGGCCTTGATGGACGCGAGCGGCGTTCGCAGGTCGTGGGAGACCGCCCCCACCAGGGCGCTACGCCAGCGATCGACCTCCTCCAAGAGGTCCGCTCGGAGCGCCTGGCCGCGGAGCTGGCTCCGCTCGATCGCGAGGGCAGCCTCGTTCGCGAAGGTCCCGAGCAGCTGGCGCTCGAACGCACTCAGCGTCGCACCAGCGACGACGAGCTGACCCACCGGGCGCTGCACCGCGGTCAGCGCGACGCGCCGCACGTCGCCGTCGGTGCCGGCGCCGACGAGCGCCATCGACTGGGTCGCCCCCGCCGGTCCGAGCGCAGCGGCGCGCTCCACGTCGCCGATCGCCTCGCCCGCGGTCGCGGCGATCGTGAGCGAGCCGTCGACCGGCAAGAGGAGCGCCACCCAGCGCGTGCCGAACGTCTCGTGCACGATCGTGACGACGAGGGAGAGCAGCTCGTCGAGGGACTGCTCGCCGATCAGATGCTCGGAGACCTCGAACAGCCGGCGGATCGCCTCGGTCCGAAACGTCGCGTCGCGTCGAGCGTCCTGCTGAACGGCCACGAGCCTCGCGACGATGAGGACGACGATCAGGTACACGGCAAGGGCGACCCAGTCCTGGGCCGAGTTGACCGAAAGCGCGCCGTAGGGAGGGATGAAGAACCAGTCGTAGACGAAGAACCCGACGATCGCGGCGCCGACGCCCGTCGGGAAGCCGCCCGCGGCGACCCCCACGATCACGGGGACGACGAGGACGACCGCGGCGGTCGCGACCGCGAGGTGCGGGCGAAGCGCGAGCATCACCGCGGTCGCGAGCACCATCGTCGTCAGTGCGGCGGTGCTCGCCACGACCGTCCTGCGCACGGTGATCGATCCCTTCGGCGCCTGCGTGCCGGGCACGTCGCCGACGCGCGCTACGACTGGCATCCTATGGCCGTGGGCCGCGACCGGTGAATGAACTCGATCGCCGAAGCGGTGTCGCCGAGGACCCCGCCGACGTCGTCAGCCCGGCGGGCAAGTTCCGCCTCTACCTCGGCTCGGTCGCGGGCGTGGGCAAGACCTGCGCGATGCTCGACGAGGGCTGGCGGCGCGCGCAACGCGGCACCGACACGGTGATCGGGTTCGTCGAGGCGCACGGCCGACCGAAGACGATCGAGCTCATCAAGGACCTCGAGGTGGTGCCTCGACGGACGATCACCCACCGCGACGCGACGTTCGAGGAGATGGACGTCGACGCCGTGATCGCTCGTCGACCAGAGGTCGCCCTGGTCGACGAGCTCGCGCATACAAACGTGCCCGAGGCATCACGACACGCGAAGCGATGGGAAGACGTCCTCGAACTCTTGGACTCGGGAATCGCCGTGATCTCGACGCTCAACGTGCAGCACATCGAGTCGATCGCCGACGCGGTCGAGGCGATCACCGACGTCAAGGTCCGCGAGCGAGTGCCGGACTGGGTCGTTCGACGCGCCGACCAGATCGAGCTCATCGACTCGTCGCCAGAGCAGCTTCGCCGCCGCATGCTCCACGGCAACATCTACCCCGAGGAAAAGGTCCACGCCGCGCTGCAGGGATTCTTCAAGACGCAGAACCTGGTGGCGTTGCGAGAGCTCGCGCTCCGCTTCGTCGCCGACGAGACCGAGGAGGATCTGCTCGCGTACCTGCGCGACCGGACCGTCGGCCACGTGTGGGAGACGACCGAGCGCGTCCTCGCGATGGTGACCGGCGAGGCCTCCGACGACGCGGTCGTGCACCGCGCGGCCAGGATCGCGACGCGGCTGAAGGCGGCCCTCGAGGTCGCCCTCGTCGCGGAGGGCGAGCGGTCTGGGCGGCGCGCCGCGCGGCTGGACGAGCTCGCCCGTCTCGCTCGGGACGTGGGCGCGACGCCCACCGAGCTCGTGGCCGACGACGTGGCGACCACGATCGTGGAGCTCGCGACCCGTCACCAGGTCACCCAGCTGGTCCTGGCTGCCGCGCGCAAGGGACGACTGGGCGGGTTCCGAAAGTCCTCGAGGCTCACTCGCCTCCTCCCCCTGGCCGCCGAGCACGGCATCGACGTCCATCTCATCGCACCGTCGCCGGATCCTGCCGACGGCCCCTGAGCCGATCGGCCGCGGGCATCAGGGCTCACCGAGCCGCTTCTCGAGCGTGACCAGCAGGTCGTCGACCTCGATGGGACCGGTCCGGATGTCGATCGTGCCGACGACGCGGCGAGGCGGAACGCCGGCGTCGACGAATCCACGCCCCTCATAGAGCGCTCTGGCGTGGTCGTTGCGTGTGCTGACGGTCACGCGAAGCTGCGATGAGCCTCGACGTCGACACGCCGCTTCGGCGGCGGCGATCAGCGACGACGCCACCCCGCGCCGACGGAACTCGCTGCGCACCTCGAGATCCTGCAGCTCGGGGGGATCGGTCCACGCGACGTGAGCGTGTCCTCGCGGCTCGCCGCCGTCCCAGTCGACGAGGTAGTCGCCGTTGCCCTGGTAGAGCCGCGCGAGCCCGAGCACCGAGCCGACGGCGGTCACCTCGTGCGGCTCGAGCCAGCGGATCACGGCACAGACTCTTGCAGCCGGACCTGTCTAAGAAAACACTTACCTGGCCCCCAAAGTGCATCTGGGTGCACGAGAGCGCCGTCGGTAGGATGCCGAGGTGCCATTTGACGAACCGGCCCAGGCACGCCCGAGGAGCTCGCGAACGGGCGCAAATGATGACGGGCTGGTCGCCCTCGGGCGAGCGATCGAGCGTCGCCCTGCTCGCGCCACGTCCCGCCACTCGCGACGGCGACGGCCCCGCTGGCTCATGTGGTCCGGCATCGGGCTTGGCACCGTCGTCATCCTCGTCGTCGCCGCGATCGTTGCCGTCTACCTCTACTTCGGCACACTCGCCCATCACGTCAAGGTGAAAGGCCTGCAGTCGGGCAACAACAACATCCTCCTCGTGGGATCCACCGACCGTTGCTCGTTGAAGCATCAGAACAGTGCCTACGGCTACTGCGACGCAGGCGTGAACGGCGTGAACAGCGACATCGTGATGGTCGCCCACCTGGGCGGCAACGGCAAGGTGTCGCTGCTGTCGATTCCGCGTGACCTCTTCGTCCCGAACTCGAGAGTCGGCAACAACGCGAACAAGATCGATGCCGCGCTCTACAACGGGCCGAGCCAGCTTGCCGCAGCAATCGAGGAGGACTTCGGCATCCCGATCAACCACTTCGTCGAGCTGAACTTCGACACCTTTGCCAACGTCGTTGACGCCGTCGGCGGGATCAACATGTACTTCCCACGTCGGGTCTTCGACGCGTACTCCAGCCTCAACATCGAGCGACCCGGCTGCTACCACCTCGACGGCATCCACGCGCTCCAGGTCGTCCGAGCACGACACCTCCAGATCCAGTACTCCGCCGTGGACGGGACGAATCCCCGCCTCTGGCCCAACGAGCCGCTCTCGGACCTCGCTCGCATCCGCCGAACCCACGAGTTCATGCGCGTCGTCGCAGCGAAGCTCGCCAGCCAGGGCATTGGCAACTTGGCAGCTGACATAAGTCTCGCGACGACGGTCCTGCCCGACCTCACCGTCGACAACGGCTTCAGCGAGGGCGAGATGCTCACGCTCGCGAAGAACTACCACAGCACCAACATCTCGAAAGTCCCGCAGCTCACCTTTCCGATCGTCGTCAACCAGACGGGCTCGTACACCTACCAAGGTGTCCCGGGCTACGGCGACGTGGAGTTCCCCGTCCAGCCCGGCGGCTGGCAGACCGTCGACCAGATCTTCGGCGTGCAGACTGACCAGAGCCCGTGGACCGGCAAGCCGCTCCCCTTGCCCGACGCGTTCCATGTCTCGGTCGAGAATGCAACGGGCACCGCGAACCAGGCGGCGACCGTTGCCGAAGCGCTGGACCACAAGGGATTCGTCGTCAACCAGACCGGCGACCGCACCCCCGTCGGGACGCCAGAAGAGACGTTCGTCTGGTACGGGGGCGGGCCGCCGCCTGCGTCCGGCAACTGGAAGAGCGCAAGCCTCCAAGCGGCGCTGCGCGTGATGACCGTGCTGCAGGGCCCCGTGACGCTCGGCTACGACCCGGCCATGGTCACGCACGGCGACATGGTGACGGTCCAGACGGGCTCGGACCTCACCATCGCGACTCGGAACTGGACCGCACCGCCGACCACGACGACCACCTCGAGCACGATCGCCACCACGACCGTCAAGGGCACGACCACGACGACCGTCGCCACGCCGACCACCGTCTACGACCCGCCCGGTGTCTCGTCGGACAACAACCTCTCGGCGCCGTCGTTCACGGCCCAGCCGCTCGAGCCGTGGGACCCGAGGACGTGCCCCTCTGGCATGCCGGTGTGGGTCGACCGATCCAAGCAGTAGCCGGGTCCAGCGTCCGAGGGCGGACGATTGACGTCGAACGCCAACAGGAGGTCCGATGAGCGAGGACTGGGCGAGACCGGTCGTGCACTTCGAGATCGAGGCCCGGGACCCCGACGTGCTCGTGCCGTTCTACGAGGCGATGTTCCACTGGTCGGTGGGCGAGGGCTTCATCCGGCCGTTCGCGGCAGGCCTCGGTGGTCCCGAGCCGGGGCCCGCCGGCCACTTCCGCCAAAGCGACCACGGTGGCGTGACGCTCTACGTCCAGGTCGCGGACCTGACGGCGTCCCTCGAGCTCGCCGCGTCGCTCGGCGGGACCGTGACGATGCAGCCGTTTGACATCCCCGGTGGCCCGACGCTGGCGGGGATCAAGGACCCCGAGGGGAATCAGGTCACGCTCGTCCAGCAGTAGAGGTCAGCCACGGTCCTCGTAGACGCTCCGCCGATATGACTCGGGCTGGATGGCGCCGCGGAGGCCGTCGACGGGGTCGTCGTCCCGGGTGACGCCTGCCACGGCGTCGAGCACGAGCGGCGGCGGGGCCGTCGCTCCGCTGAAGAGCGAGACGATGAGCACGGTGCCGTCGCCGCCGAACGCGGTGGTCCGTCGCCGCAGTCCGTCGCGGTGGACGTAGCTCCACGCCTGCAGTCGGTCGTCGAGCACCACGAAGTCGTCCCGCGTGACGCCGGGTGCGAGGGCGAACTGCTCGAGCTCGATGAAGCCCACGATGCCTCCTAGTCGTCCGTCGGCGCGACGACGCCGTCAGCAGCATCGACGACGATCACGACGTTGCCCAGCTTCTCGCCGGTCTCGACGAACCGATACGCCTCGACGATCTGCTCGAGCGTGTAGCAACGGTCGACCAGCGGCGTAAGCCGGCCCGTTGCCAGGAGGCCAGCGAGGTACTGCACGGTCTCGGGGTCGAACTTGGGTGGGGCGAACACGACCCTGCGTCCGCGAACCAGGGGCTGAAGGGGCAGCCGGTAGAGGTTCTGGAGGTGCGGCCCGGGCCCCGTCGACATGAAGAGCCCGCTCGGCTTCATGAGGTGCCTCGTCGCGCGGTACGACAGCATCCCCCACGCGTCGAAGACGAGGTCGTAGCGCCGTGGGTCACGCGTGAAGTCCTGGGCGGTGTAGTCGACGACCCGGTCAGGTCCGAGGCTCGAGACGACGGCGAGCCCGTTGGTCGCGCACACGGCGGTCACCGCCGCTCCCAATGTCTTGGCGAGCTGCACCGCGGCGGTGCCGATGCCGCCCGACGCCCCGTAGACGAGCACGTCCTGGCCGCTCATGACGCCAGCCTTGCGAAGGTGCGACAGGGCGTAGTGCGCGGCCTCCGTGCTGGGCGCCACCTCGACGAACCCCAGGTGCTCGGGGATCCGAGCCACCAGCCCGTCGGCGCGGATCGCGAGGTACTCGGCGTGCGCGCCGAAGCGACCCTCCACGTACCCGAAGACCCGCTCGCCGACCTCGTAGGACGTGACGGCGGCACCGACGGCGGCGACCTGGCCAGCGAACTCGTTGCCGAGGACCGTCGCCCTCGGGCGACGCAGGCCCGACAAGAAGCGCATCGGGAAGGGGGACGCGGCCCGGTAGTGGCAGTCGGTCCGATTGACCGTCGTCGCGTGGACCTTGACGAGCAGGTCCGTGTCCGCGATCACCGGGCGCGGCACGTCGCGGACCGCGACGACCTCGGGCGGGCCGTACACGGTGTGCACGGCTGCCCGCATCCTCAGATCGTGGCACCTCGCGGGGTGCCGCACCAACGCTCAGGCCCCGGGCACTCCGATGCACGGTCCGGTCCCGCACACGTTCGGGACGAAGCCCGTCGCCATGAAGTCGCGGATCTGGGTGATGAGGCCGGGGTCCTGGCGCCCGTAGCCGTGGGGGTCATTGCCGTACGCGGGTCCCGCGGGCGACAGGTTGTCGGTCGGCGGCGTCGGTGTGCCGTAGTCCCACAGCTCGATGAACGCGGGGTTGGACTTCGCCTGGTTGGCCTTGCTCAAGCCCCACTGCATCGTCACGGGCAGGTTGAGCCTCGGGGTGCCGAAGGCGTTCGTGTTGAAGATCGGCTGATGATTGAGTGCCCCGATGGTTCGCGCGAATGCCTCGGCCGAGACGTTCGCCACCTGGTGGTCGCCGTAGTTCTCGATGATGAAGACCTGCTTCGCCTTGGTGCCCGCGTAGGGGTGCGAGGTGAGGTGCTCGGCGTAGCCCTCGTTCTCGCCTCGGTCCCAGAGCATCTGGGCGAGCTGCAGGCCCAGCTGCTGGTCCGTCGAGTCGGGGTACGCGGGGTCGTAGACCGCGGCGAACTCGGACCAGTCGACCGAGCGGTCGAGCAGCAGGCCGCCGTAGTTCTCCCCGGGCACCCCGAGGATCGCCCGGCTCCACTGCGTCGAGATCGCAGAGACCGCGCCCCCCATGATCCCGCCCTGGGAGTATCCCTGGAAGCCGCACTTGCCCACCTCGAAGCGCACCTTGCTGCCCTGCTTGAACGCCGCGTTCGTCGCGAAGCCGTGCTTCGAGTTGATGAGCCGGGCCAGGAACTGGAAGTTGACGAAGCCCTGGAGCATGTGGTCCACGTTGACGTTGAACGTGCTCATGTTCTGGAGCGAGGCAGCGACGAGCAGCAGGTCGTTGCTGGACATGCCCGACCAGTCCGTCGCGCAGCCCATCATGTTGTCAGCGACGCCCTTCACGAACGACGAGCCCGCCACCTCGGTCGCGTCGCCCAGCAGGCCGTGGCCGTACAGGGTCGGGAGCGCCGGTACGCCGCCTGCGATTGAGGTGGGCATGACGCAGATGAAGTTCGCCCATATCTGGTTCGACCAGGTCGGGCTCGTGCCCTTGGAGAGGGCGCTCTTCTTCAGGAGCGGCAGCCCATGGGCGTCGACGTTCATGGCGCCGCAGCCTGCGGTGTCGGTGCTGTCGAACATGGAAGTCCGCTTCGTGGGGCAGTGCGTGAGGAAGGTCGGCACCTGGAAGCTGCCGGAGACCTGGCGCTCGGTGCCAACGGTCGCGACGCTGAAGATGCGGTAGACGGGCGTCGTCGTGCCCACGAGCTTGAACGCCTGGTCGCGCATCGTGAGGGCAGGGTCCGCGAGGTCGTTGTCGGAGAACTTCCTCGTTGAGGCGCCGCCCGAGGAGATGACCGAGAAGTCCCAGGCTGCGTACAGGTGCGTGAGCTTGAACGAGCTCAGGTCGTTCTGGACGAGCCACTTGAGGTGCGCCCCCCGGGTCGCCGGCACCATGGTGCCGTTGAGCGCGGCGGACTCGCCGGCGAGCCTCGGGATTGCCACGTCGCTCGTGTCAACCAGGTTGCGCAGCAGCACGTCGATGCGGTCGCCCTCGGTGTAGTTGATCACCGGGTGGATCAAGAGCAATTGGGTCGTGAGGTCTGCGTCCTGCGCGTCGAGCTCGGCGAAGTAGGGGACGCAGATGTGCCGGGTGACGTCCCAGAGGACGATCGGCACGGCCGTGCTCGTGAGCTTGCCCTTGATCGTGCAGTCCGAGCGGCCGATGTTCGTCGACGTCGCGATCTTCGAGTTCGTGAGCGACAGGCTCGGCACGTTGATCATGACGACCGATCCCGGCGAGAACCCGTCGTTCTGGTTCTGATACTTCGGGTTGATGTGCACGTTGGACGCGTTCATCGGTGTCGCGGTGAGCGCGATGTTCACGAGGCGACCCGTGGGCGTGCTGGCCGCCTTCGTGAACGCGTTGTTCGGCCACGGCAAGAGGCAGTCGTGCCCCGCCGGCGTGGTCACGAGAGAGTCACACTTGGCGACCGCGGGGTTCGGGATCGTCGAAGCCGACGCACCTGGTGACGACGCCACGACGAAGAACAGTGGCGAGAGCAGCCCCGCAAGGACGACCGATGACAGGGCCCGGCGACGAAACATGAGACTCCCCCTTCGAGGGCGACACGCGTCGGGTGCATCCCGCCCATCTCGCCGGCC
Organism: Acidimicrobiaceae bacterium; assembly: GCA_003162395.1. Taxonomy (GTDB): domain Bacteria; phylum Actinomycetota; class Acidimicrobiia; order Acidimicrobiales; family RAAP-2; genus Palsa-459. The sequence goes on along the minus strand of PMON01000070.1, from coordinate 120,629 downwards.
CCTGCCTAGCAGACCGGTCGGGCGGTCGCGGACACTCGGGCCGTCGTCGGTTTGTCGAGTCCGGACTTTCTAGACGAGGGTGAACCGCGTCGTGAACGCGCTCGGCGTGCCGTTGACGTCCACGGTGAAGGTGAATTTCCATCCGCCACGAGAAAGGGTCGGGAAGCCGATGTAGTGCGTGGCGTCGACCCGAAGGAGTCGGAGGGGTGCGGACGCACCGCCGCCCGCCTCGATGACGCGTGGGTCCGAGGCCACACCGGAAGCGCCGGTGAAGAACAGGTGGAGCTCGTTCGGCCCGGCCTGGAGCGTCCCGAGGTAGACCTCCGCGGCGGCCCCGTCAGGAAGCGGCACGGTCACGATGGTCGGCAGCGACGGGATGAGGGACTGGCCGCGGGCAGGCGACACCGCCTGGGCGACGACGACCGTCGAGCCAAAGAGCAGCATCGGCACGGCGACTGACAGCGCGAAGGCCCGGGCGCCGCGGAGCACCTTCGGCGGTCGGATCGTGTCGGTGCCACGACGGCCAAGTCGCAGCAGTCGAAGGCTGTTGAGCACCACGACGAGGCTCGAGAGGCCCATCGCGACCGCCGCGACGAGCGGGTCGAGGAGCCCTGCGGCGGCCAAGGGCAGCGCCGAGATGTTGTAGCCCATCGCCCACCCGAAGTTCTGCACGATGACCGATGAGGTCGCCCGTGCGATCCCCACCGCGTTCGGCACGCCGTGCAGGTCGCTGCCGAGGAGCGTGATGTCGCTGCTCTCGAGCGCCACGTCGGCGCCAGTGCCGATGGCACAGCCGACGTCGGCGGCGCTGAGCGCGGGTGCGTCATTGACCCCGTCGCCCACCATGATCACGCGATGACCGGCCGACTGCAGCGCACGGATCGCGTCAAGCTTGTCCGAGGGGCTGAGATTGCTCTCCGCTCGATCGATGCCGAGGGCGTCGCCGACCGCGCGGACGGCGGGTGCGGCGTCACCACTCAGGATCACCGACGCGAGGCCCATGTCCCGAAGCCGTGCGATCGCTCCCGCGGCATCCGGACGGACGGCTGTCGAGATCGCGAGCGAGCCGACGACACGGCCGTCGCATGCCACCGAGACCACGGTGTCGCCCCGGTCGAGCGCGGCCGAGGTCACCGCGTCGTGCGCGCTCGCGCCCGATCCCTCGAGCCGGCCGATCGCGACGAGCCGACCGCCAACGGTTCCGGTGACGCCGATGCCGCTGAGGACCGACACGTCCGTCGCGCGAGCAAGCGGAGGCGCCGCGCGGCGGATCGCACGTGCGATCGGGTGGTCGATCTCGGCCTCGATCGCTGAGGCGGCGCCGAGCACCCAGTCCTCGGCCACGCCGTCGACCGCCGAGACCGCGGTGAGGGTGGCGGCACGCTCCGTCAAGGTGCCGGTCTTGTCGAAGACGATCGAGTCGGCGCGCGCCAGGCGCTCGAGCGCGTCCCCGCTTCGCATCAGGATGCCGAGCGACGATGCCCGGCCGGTCCCGACCATCATCGCGACCGGTGTCGCGAGGCCCATCGCGCACGGACACGCCACGAGCAGGACCGCGACGGCGCTCAGGACCGCCGTGCCCAGGTTGCCCTGGATGACCCACCACGAGGCAAAGGTGGCCGCGGCGGCGACGAGCACGACGGGCACGAACACCGAGCTGATCCGGTCGGCAAGTCGCTGGAGTGCCGGCTTGTCACGCTGGGCGTCGTCGACGAGCCGCTGCATCCGCGCGAGGACCGACTCCGCAGCGACCGCAGCAACCCGAACGACGAGGGAGCCCGCGCCGTTGCGAGTCCCGCCCGTGACGGTGCTGCCCCGGCCGCGATCGACGGGGAGCGGCTCACCGGTGAGCATCGACTCGTCGATCGAGGACCAGCCGTCCACGACGATCCCGTCGAGGGGGACCTGCTCATGGGACCGGACACGGACCAGCGCATCGACGGGCACGCTCTCGGGCGGGACCAGATGCCCCTGCTCGTCGTCAATGCTCGCCACCACCCGGGCAGTCGGCGGACGCAGGGCCATCAGCGAGCGCATCGCGTGCGACGCCCGACTCCGTGCACGTGCCTCGATCGCTCGGCCCGAGACGAGGATCGCGATGATGAGTGGGGCCATCACGCCGTGCAGGCGAGCGGCGAACGCGCCGCTCCCGCCCAGGTGGACGTGACGCCCGCCGAGGGCGATTGCCTCGACGGCGCTGACCGACAGTGCCGCGAGGGTCCCGACGGCAATGAGCGTGTCCATGGACGTCGCCCCGTGCCGCAGGAGGCGAACGGTCGTGGTCAGGAACGGCCAGCCGCCAGCGACCTCGACGGCGATGCCGAGCAGGAGCACCACCCACCCGGCCGGAGCATTCTCCGGGCCAAGGAGCGCGACAGCCAGCGCGCACAACGCGAGCGGCCACGAGACGATCGCCCGGGCCACCCAATGATCCGGGTCGCCACCACCCGCTCGTTCGGGCGGCGCGGTCGTGGCGTCCTGCGCCTCGTAGCCGACGGCGTGCACCACGGCGCACAGCTGCGTCGCGTCGGTCATCGAGGCGACATAGGTGACGAACGCACGATTGGTCGCGAGGTTGACCGAGGCACTGAGAACGGCCGGCTCGTCTGCGAGGGCCTGCTCGATCCTCGTGGCACACGCGGCGCAGTGCATCCCTTGGAGGACGAGCTCGGACGTCGATCGGTCACTGCTCGCCCCGTCGACCGGCGCGGCGCCCTCGGAGGGGACGGTGAGCATCTAGCTCAGCGCGCCGCGTACGCGCACGCGGGCGACCTGCGGCTCGGGCGGTCGGTCGGCGTCGAATCTCGTCATGGTGGGCGTCCGCACGCCGATCCCCTCTCGCGCCCGCCCTCGGGCGGCGCCCCGACGGCCGGTCACGGTGCGTCAACCGAAGCTGCGCGTCACCGTCGACAGTAGCGACGCGCCGCAACGCGACCGGCTCGAGCCGGCGACGCGAGCCCGACGGGCAGACGCTCGACTGCTTGACGAACCGCTCGCGGCACGACTCGAGGCGGGCAATACTACGAGCTGTAGTAGTCGAGTCACGCGACGAGGAGGCGGAGTGCCGAGTCCCATGAACGAGGACGCCGCGACCCTCGTTCCCGATGCTCGTCGCATGCTGCAGCTCGCACTCGCGACGCTCTGGCTGCTTGACGGCGTCCTCCAGCTCCAGAGCCTGATGTTCACCTCCGGGGTGAACGGCTTCAGCGGCATGCTGCACTCGGCCGCCCTCGGCAATCCCGGGCCCGTCGCACGGAGCATCGAGTGGAGCTCGACGCTCGTCGGCCATCACGCCCAGGTGGCCAACGCCGGCTTCGCGCTGCTCCAGATCTCGCTCGGGATGGGTATCGCGTGGCGCCCGACGCTGCGAGTCGCGCTCGGTGCCTCCATCGCGTGGTCGATCGTCGTCTGGTGGTTCGGCGAAGGTCTCGGCGGCATCCTGCGCGGTCACGCGGCACCCCTCGGAGGCGGACCCGGAGCGGTCCTCTTCTACGCGCTTCTCGCCATCTTGCTGTGGCCCCGTGCTCAGCGAGGCACGCGTGCGAGCACCGTGGCCGCCCAAGCAATCGGGTCGCCCGCTGCACGGGTCGTCTGGGCTGGGGTGTGGCTCGCGTTGGCGACGCTGTCGGTGCTCGGTGCGAGCCGATCCCCGGGTCAGGCGAGCAGCCTGCTCCGCACGCTGGAGCCCGGCGAGCCGGGATGGCTCTCGTCGCTCGATCGGCAGCTTGCGTCGGGACTCTCGGGCCGCGGAACGGTCGTCGCCGTGGTGCTGTGCGCCGTCTTCTGCGCGATCGCGATCGGTGGCCTGCTCGAGACAGGTTCCCAGCAAGTGGCGATTCTCGCCGCCGTGGTGACGGCACTGGTCATCTGGGTCGTGGGCCAGAACTTTGGACGGACCCTCGAGACCGGCGCGACCGATCCCAACTCGGGTCCGCTGCTGGTCCTCTTCTCGCTTGCCTACTGGCCCCAGCGGCGCGCCGTGCACCGGGCGCCGCGACGCGCCACGGGCGAGGCGCGCCGCGGCATGGCGCCTGGGGTCGCCTGAGATGCCGTTCCCGAGCTGGCTCGCCTACGGCTTCGCGGTGCTCATGGTGGCCGTCTCGGCCTACTGCGTCCTGCGTCTCGCGCTCGCGCGGCGGATGGGCAGGCGGATCCACCGCGACGTCAACGTCGCCCACGTCCTCATGGGCGCGGCCATGGCGGGCATGCTGGTGCCGAGCTGGCGGATCGTGCCGATCGGTGCATGGGAGGTGGTCTTCGCCGGGGTCGGCACGTACTTCTTGATCCTGTGCGTGCGATTCGTCGCCCAGCGCGGGGTCGCCGGCGTCGACGACGATCACGGGCATCACGTCTCGCACTTCGCGATCCACATGGTCATGGCGGGGGCCATGCTCTACATGCTCTGGCTCACCACGTCGACGGTCGCGGGCCTCGGCAGCGCCTCGATGTCGATGACCGGCTCGCGGCACGGCGTCGGGGACCCCGGCCTCACGCTCGCGTTCGTCGTGGTGCTCGTGGCCTCGGCGGTCTGGCAGCTCGACGCGATGGGCCGCTTCGCGATCCAGGGCCGCCAGGTCCTTGCCATCGTGCCGAGCGGCGACACCGTCCGTCCGGTGCACGTCGCAGCCGCGGTTCGTCCGTGGCTCGCTCCTCGACTCGAGATCTGCTGTCACGTCGCGATGTGCCTCGCCATGGGCTACATGCTGGTGCTCTCGGTATGAGCGAGGCGAAGCCACGCGCACGAGCTGATGAAAGAGGAGCCATGGGCCAGACCTCGACTTCGTGCACCAACGCCCGCTGCACGTGCGACCCATGCGGCTGCGCGACGTGCGCGTGCGGTGTCGCGTCCCTTGGCGCGCTCGAGCGCCGGGTGATCAGTGTGCTCTGGGAGGACGCCCGCCCCGAGCTCACCGGACGCGACGTCGCCGACGTGCTCCCCGAGTACGCCTACACGACGATCGTGACCGTCCTCGACCGACTCGTGCGCAAGGGCCTGGTCCGTCGCACGAAGCAGGGGAGGACCAATCGCTTCGCCGCAACCGGCACGATGGCAGAGCACGCTGCCGGCGCGATGCACGACGCGCTGGTGATGACCCGGGAGCCCGAGGTCGCGCTCGCGCGATTCGTCGAGCTGCTCACGAGCGATCAGGCGTCGCTCGTCCAGCACGCCATCGCAGCGCTCGATGAGCAGGCGCCCTCGGCGCGACCGAGCCGGCTCAGGGCGTGAGCAGCACCCGACCGAATGCCTGGCGGCTCTCGATGTAGGCGTGGGCGCCCGCGGCATCCTCGAGGGGAAAGGTGCGGTCGATCACGACCTTGAGCTCGCCCTTGTCGATCAAGGCGAGCTGACCGGCGATCGTCTCGTAGGTACGGGGGTTCATGAAGAGCTCTGCACCCAAGAAGTACCCCGAAAGGGTCTGGTTGTTCGGCCGCATGCCGGTGATGTCGAGCTTCGCCGCGTGCGCGCGCCCCGCGTCACCGACCGACACGCATCGCCCTCGGTACCCGAGTGCAGCAAGGCTCCCTTGGAGGGTCGTCGCCCCGACCGAGTCGACGACGACGTCCACGCCCCGCCCATCGGTCAGCCGCCGGGCCTCGGCGACGAAGTCACCCGTGGCGTAGTTGATGCCTTCGTCCAGCCCGAGCTCCTTCAGTCGCTCGAGCTTGGCGTCACTCGACGCCGTTGCGATGACGCGTGCGCCGGCGCGCTTCGCGAGCTGGATCGAGGCGATCCCCACGCCGCTCGCCCCGGCGTGGATCAGGACCGTCTCGCCGGCGACGAGGTGGCCGAACTCGAAGAGGCAGCCGTCGGCCGTCCCGAATGCCACCGGGACGCAGGCTGCCTCGGGCGTGGCGAGCCCGTCGGGGATCCTCCACGCGAACGACTCGTTCGCGGCGCGCAGCGCGGCGTGGGATCCGTCGACCCCGAGCGTCACCGCACGGTCCCCCACGGAGAACCTCGTCACGTTGGATCCGATCTCGACGACGGTGCCGGCACACTGGTAGCCGACGATGTGCGGCGTGGCGCTCAGTTCCCCGCCGAGCCGGCTGAGCGTGTCACCGCCTTCGATGCTCACTGCTTCGACCGTGATGAGGATGTCGAGGTCACCCACGGTGGGGTCTGCGACGTCCTCGTACCGGAAGACGTCGGGACTGCCTGTCTCGTAGTACACCGCTGCCTTCACGTGCGTCCCCTCCTGCCACGGGCGGGTCGTCCGCCGAGAAGAACCGGTCTACCGGCCAGTCGGCCCGCCCGGACCGACTGGCGAGTCCACCCCCGCGCACCGACGGCGGCCCGCCTCGGCGACGTCGCGGGTGCGGCGCGCGATCCTTGCCGGTTCAGTCTCCCCACGAGCCACGATGGACGACCTCGTCGATCGATCGCCTCCGCTGGGCGACGCGCTCGCTCTGTGGCGGCACGTTCGCCCCGCGATGCCCGACCGTGGTCGCGCCGATCGGCAGGTACCCCGCGGGGATCGCGAATGCCGCGCGGAACGGGGACAGCTCGTCAGGCATGAGGCCGAAGAAGCACGCGCCCAGTCCCTCGTCGACCGCGGTGAGCAGCATGAGGAGCGTCGCCATCCCCGTGTCGATGTCCCAGTAGGGCGCGGGCCACCGCGACTCGGCACGGTCCTCCCAACCCTTGTCGGCCTCGGCATAGCGATCGAGGTAGGCGTCCTTGTGCGAGAGCGAGACCACGATGAGCGGCGCGTTGCGCATGCCGGGCGAGTGCTCGGTCTGGGTGCTCGCGATCTGCCAGAACCGTGCCCGGTCCTCTTGCTCGGTGAGCGCGAGGAACGCCCAGCCCTGCGAGAAGCCCGCGGACGGGGCGCGCAGCGCGCTCGCGAGGACTCGCTCCACGCACGAGGCCGAGATCGGCTCGTCGGTGTAGTCGCGAACCATGCGACGCCGGCTGATGACCTGTGAGTACTCCATCGGTCAATGATCACCGCTCGTCGCGCTGGGCGCCAGCGCCGGCACTCAGCCCTGCCAGTGCTTCGAGAACCAGTTGAGCGACGCGTAGCAGATGGCGTGGTCCCGGGACGGGAGCGCGCACGTCATGAAGTAGCTCCCCGACGGCCCGCGGGCGTTCTTCGAGTCGCTGAAGAACACGTTGCCGAGAGCGACGTACCTGCCCCCGGAGGGATGGTTGTTCCCCGTCACGTGCGGTGGGTCGATCACGCTCACGAGTGTCGCGCTGAGCGTGCGAACCCGTTCGTGCTTCGGGACTCGGCACGAGGCGGCTTGCGGGCCGTGGAACCATCGGTGCTCACGCGTCAAGGCGCGCTTGAAGTACGGGCACGCCATCTGGAGATAGCAGCCAACGCACGAGGGCTGCGCGAACACGTTGATGCCGCGCAACCCGCTCTTGTTGGTGATGAAGTGCGGGAAGAATCCGGGCGATCGCTCGCTCGGTGCATAGACCGTGATCCCACCGCTGCCATCCGCCGCGTACGACGCGACGCACTTCCAGCCCCGGGGCCCGAGGAAGGACTGGACGGAGTACTCGTCGGTGAAGACGGCGACCTGCCTCGCGATCGCCCGTGGAAGGCTGATCTCACGAGTCCGCGGAATCTTGGGTCCCTTCCCCCACGAGGTCCCCGTCGCCGCATGGCACGCCCGCACCGGGACGCGCTCGAGGGCCCGCACCGCCTGTCGGTGGGCGGCCGGCTCATTCGGACGGCTGCCCGCGGCACCGGCGAGCGACGAGGCGGCGAGCACGAGTGCGAGCACAAGGGCAACTGGCATGCACGTGCGCACGATCGGAACCTACGTCCGCGACCGCCGCCGGGCAAGCATTCTCGGCTCACCACCAGCGAGAAGATGGGGCCGAGACGCCGGTGGCACGGCTCTTAGGAGACGCTCGCGGCGAAGGGGCGAGCGATACCGAGGCACCGCGAGCCTCGCTTGCTCAGTCCGTCCGGTCGACGCGCTGGTACGTGTTGGCGAGCTCGTCCTGGACGACCGTGGCGATGCCTCGCTCGTCGCTCAGCAGACGCAGGGGCGTGTCCTGCGTACGCGTCGAGAACGTCCAGCCTGGCGGCGGTCCGAGCCGCGACGTGAGCCCGGGCAGCGAGTCGAGGGTCTGGTCACGGTCCACGGCCTGGGAGAGCGCCTGCATCACGTAGACGCTGCCGTCCGCGGAGCGCAGCTCGTGCAGTGGCGTCGCCGCGTACCACTCGAACACCGTGTCGCGTGCGACGCCGCGCTCGAGGTACGCGCCCGGCGTGGGCAGCACGGCACCGAAGTCGATCGTCGCGGCGAGCCACATCTCGAGCGTCCCGAACCTCGCCGTCGGTGCCGAGGCCCGACCCGTCCCCTCGATCGCGTCGAGGACCCAGTGGCGAGGTCCGTTCTTGAGTGCGAGCACTGCTCGGTTGCTCGTCGCGATCTCGTCGGCGTCGAGCAACTCGAACTCTGAGGGCGGGCAGTCGTTCAGCCCCATCGTGTTCCACACATCGGCGCGGAAACGCTGGCCGTCGGCGTGCACCACGAGGATCTCGCCGTAGCGAACGCCTCGGAGCCCCTCCACTCGACTGCGGTGCGTGGCCGTCATCGGTGCTCCTCTCGACCCGCGACCACGACGTGCTCGGGGCCCGACACCTGCGTGATGCCGCGGACCGACTAAGACTGTCAGAACCCCGCCGCAGCCGGACTCGGGGATCAGTGGCCGAGAAGGCCCCGCACGTAGGCGGCCTGGCCCAGGTGCTGGAGGGCGTCGTCGGCGATGCTGACGAGGCGTACGCCCATCGTGACCGGCGGATCCCACCGTTCGTCGACGACCCGGTCGAGGTCCGCAGCCGTCAGCGCGCGAAGCCACGGAATCGTTCGCTCCTGGACGGCGCCCAGGTAGTCCACGAGGTCGCTCGGCATGACCGGCGTGACGGCGCGCACGTCGGCCGGGGTGTGTCCGTAACCGGTGTTCGACGGGTCCGGGTCCAGTTCGAATCGCTCCGCCCAGGTGCCCGTCACCCACACCTGACGGACGTCGATGATCTCCGAGACGTGGTGGTCCTCGACTCGTGCGACGTGCCACAGAAGCCACGCGATCGTGTTCGCTCCCGGTGCAGGCTGCATGACCAGCTCTTCGCGACTCAAGCCCTCTATCGCGTCGTGCGCGAGGGGTGCGAGCCGACCATAGAGCTCAACGAGCAGCGAGGCGCTCTCCATGGCGACCATTCCATCACGTGCCAGCGCTGAGCTCCTGGTCGTCCACGAACGGCTGTCCGTGCCTGGATTCCGGTGGCGGATGCACCTGTCACACGTCGTGTCCCCGCTGCGTCGACGCCAGGCATCGCGCGGCGCGCCTCGAGACCCACGCTGCGGGACGCCGCCGACGTACCCGGCGCGACGACCGCGGTGATCAGGGTGCTGGCGGGCAACGAGAGCTGATGACGCCTGGCAATGAGCCTCGGGGCCACCTGCGTCGGCGCCGCACCGTCGGACGCCGGCGCGACGTCCGCGGTCTGCAACGTCGTCCTCCAGCCCAGGCACCGCCCACTGCCTCGGGTGGCTGAGCACCGGCAGAGGCGGTCTCGTGCGCAGCGCGCTCTGGCTACCGCTTTCGCTTCCCAGTCCGGTAGCGAACCATGGCACGTCGGTAGTGGAGGTACTTCGGACTGACCGCCACCGAATTGACCTCGTCACTCGCGTAGCGAATCGCAGAATAGGTCCAGGTCGGCAGGAGCCACACGTGGCCGTTTGACAGCACGTTCGTGCTCAGCGTCAGCGACGCCATCGAAACACTCTCAACGCTCTTCTCGGCACTGCAGTACAGCGTGGAGCCGGCCATCCCGGACGGGACAGGCGACTCCCTCGTCGTCGCCGAAGACGGCGTCGTCAGCGCGACGAGCGCACCCATCGGACGTCGCAGGAGTCGTGCCGCGCTGCGCGAGGAGATCGTGGGGAAGGTCACCTCTTGGATGACGCTCGCCAGTGGTCCCGCAGCCGCCGCGAGGAGACCTCCTGGGTAGTAGTCGACGTCGAAGCGCAGGTCCGTCACGACGCCGTGCACCGCGAGCGGGATCACGACTTCCTCGGACGTCGCCGAGCGCGATACGGTGGGTCCGCCGAGCTGCGCGCCCGGCACGAGTCCCGCGAGAAGCTCCATCGCGTCGTGCGTGGAGACCGTGCTGGACAAGAGGTTCTGCCCGTGCCGCCCCGCGCTCTGAAGGAGTTGGGTGGCCGACTCGCGCCGTCCGAAGTACGACCACCACGTGATCCCCCTCGACGAGTACGTGGTGAGGGAGGGGCCGGCCAGCGAGCCCACCCACCAGCCCCGCGCGTGAGCTCGCATCGAGAACCACTTCACGCTCGACGTCCCAAGGCCGAACGCCGGGGCGAGCGAGAGCAGCGCCCTGCTGGGTGGGAGCAGTGACTCGACCCGGTACGCAGTGGCGTGACGGGGCCCCGACGCCAGCACGTGGGTGTTCGCACGATCCGCGACGATGACCGGGCACCCCGCCGCACGGGTGGTCGAGCTCGCGGTGGCAGCTTCCGTGTTGAACGAGTACCCCGGCATGGACGGCGATGACGGCGGGACGAGCGGGTGGTGCGCAGTCCTCGCCGCGCTCGCCACGACCGATGGCAGCGAGCTGCCCACTGAGTCGAGGCCGACGATGGCGGCGATGACGAGCGCGCTCGACCCAATGAGCGCCCCGAGTGAGGCGAGCCGATACCTCGGCCACGTCCACGTCCGAGCCTCGTGCGGCGTGACGGTCGCCGCACGAACCAGGCTGCGGATGGAGCGTCTCGACAGCGGCGCGGTGCCCCGAGCAGGTTCGAGCGCGGCGATGCGCGCGATGAGCTCGTCGCCATCGCCTGCCATCGGCATCCCGTCTCCTCGCGTCGGCGCCACTACCGAGTGTCTCTTGCCAACGTGCCCGAACTTTCTGGCCGCTCGCTGTCGTCGTGGAGCTGGTCGAGCAGCATCGACTTCGCCCTCGAGAGGCGGATCGCGGCGGCGTTCACCGACACCCCGAGTGCGACGGCGAGCTGGGTCGGCGAGAGTCCCTCCCAGGCCGTGAGCAGCAATGCCTCGCGCTCTGGATCGGGGAGCGCGTCGAGTGCCGCTCGCAGCCCGAGGTCAGCGAGGGCGACATCCTCGGCAGGTGACGAGGGCCCATGCGGGCGGATTCGCCGAGAGATCGCGCTCCTCCGGGAGCGCTTGGAGTGTGCGTTCATGAGACGGTTCCGCGCCACGCCGAAGAGCCACGGCGCTTCGGCGTCTGGCGGGATGTCGTCCAGGCGCTGCCACGCGATCAGCAGGACGTCGGCGAGGACGTCCTGCGCATCGATGCCGTCGCCGCCGGAGAGCCGGTTTCGCAGGTAGCGGTGGAGCGCATCGGCATGGTCCTCGACGAGCCGCGAGAACCGCTGCTCGCGACGTTCGTGGACCCCCATCACGCTCCTGATCCGCGGGCATAGTGGCCCGCATTGCGCAGTTTCACGATAGCCACGGTCCTTTCGTCCGTTCTTGCGTGACCTTTGTGGCGATTGTTCGGCGCACGAGCACAGGGGTGCCCGAACCGGCCGACGCCGGCTCGTGGCAGGGCTCTTCATCTCAGTTACCGCTCGGCGCTCCCGACGACGTGGAACTCGACGCGGTAGACGAGGGTGTCGTCGTCGATCGGACCGGCGTGGGCAGCCCGGGCTCGCAGTGACGCACGGTCCCGTTCGCCGGATCGCCGGACGTCCTCGGTCGTCACCTCCGCGAACGGCATCGGCTCAATGGCGTCGATCTCGATCTCGCCGGCGCCGACTCGGTACCGTCGGCCGGTCTGCACGCGCGGTGACTTCCAGAGCCGGATCGACACGCTGATGTCGCCGCTGAGCACGCCGTGGCGCAGCGCCTGGCTGAACTCCACGGAGCGAGGCTACGTCCGAGCCTCGCGCGCCTCGACTCGCGGCCGGCGCTTCAGACGTGCAGCGGGGTCGCTGTTCCATTGACAACCATCGATATATGCGCGATGCTGCACATCGATCGTTGTCGATCCGACCGTGGTGGCCCGGATGGCGACCCGTGCGGTGTCGAGTGCCCTGGAGGTCTGAGGAGTGGCTGCCGTCGTGACCGAGCACCTGATGGCGCAGCTTCGATGAGGACCGGTTCCTGCTCCGCCGTGGCTCCCGTCGGCGCTGTCCACACGAGTCGCCCCCGCCCATGACGGCCACGTCCATCTCAGATGGCCGAGCCATCGCTCGCCGGCTGCTCGCCGAGTACCTCGGCAGCCTGCTGCTCGCGGCGATCGTGATCGGCTCGGGCATCGCGGCGCAGAAGTACTCGCCGCACGCCGCCGGACTCGAGCTGCTTGAGAACGCCGCGGCGACCGCGGCGGGCCTCTTCGCCATCATCTTGATGTTCGGACCTGTCTCCGGCGCCCACTTCAATCCGGTCGTCTCCCTCGTCGACGCAGCATTCGGCGGCATCTCCTGGCGCGACGCGGCAATGTACGTGCCCACCCAGATCGGTGGCTGCGTGTGCGGAGCGATGCTCGCGAACGTGATGTACTCGAGGGCCGCGATCTCGCTGTCGACCAAGCATCGCGCCACTCCGGCGCACTTCGTCGCTGAGGTCGTGGCGACCAGCGGGCTCCTCCTCGTGATCTTCGCCCTGGCGCGCAGCGGCCGGGCAAGCAGCGCCCCCGCTGCGGTGGGTGCGTACATCGGGGCGGCCTACTTCTTCACGAGCTCCACCAGCTTCGCCAACCCGGCAATCGCGATCGGCCGGATGTTCTCCAACACGTTCGCGGGCATCGCCCCGTCCTCGGTGCCGACGTTCGTCGCCGCGGAGCTGGTCGGGGGCGTGGTGGGTCTGGTGCTCGTGAGGGCGCTCTATCCAGGCGTCACGGATGCCGACGCCGCTCGTGTCGTGGTGCCCCATGGGTCACCGGACTCCAACGAGCCGCGCCCATGAGCGTGCGAGGTCGAGCACGATGACGGCCGCGCGACCCGAGATCCTCTTTCTCTGCGTCCACAACGCGAGGCGCTCGCAGATGGCCGCCGCGTTCGCGCGATCGCTCGGCGGCGATCAGGTCGTCGTGCACTCGGCTGGCTCGGAGCCCGGCGTGTCGCTGCATCCCACGGTCGTCGCGGCAATGCGCGAGGTCGGGCTCGACATCTCTGGAGAGTCGCCCCGAGCGCTCACCGAGGAGATGGGGCTCCGAGCCGACGTGGTCGTCACCATGGGCTGCGGCGACGCGTGCCCGGTGTATCCGGGCACGCGGTACGAAGACTGGGTCCTTGCCGATCCGGCCGGGCTCGGGATCGATGCGGTGCGCGCGATTCGCGACGCCATCGAGCAGCGCGTGCGCCAGCTCCTCGACGAGCTCGTTGATCGGGGGCACGACTCCCCCAGACCCTGAGCCCCGCGCGGAGGGAGTCACCACGAGCGGGCGCAGGTGCGCTTCGGGGTGGCCCTCGCCGGGCCACCCCGAAGCCACCGCGTCAGTGCGCCGGGCAGCTGTTGGACAGCGTCTTGCCCTCGAACTCCGGATAGCCAAGCAAGGTCAGCTTGTTCGAACCGTACTGGTTGTCCTTGCCGAAGTCGGTGGCGCCAGCGTGCACGTTGCCGAACTCGAGCGTGCACGTGCCGTTGCGGTCCACCTCGCTCCAGTACGGGTAGAAGTGGCCCGGGCCGTTGGGGGGCACCGTGCAGTCCGACAGGTGCGACGAGCCGCAATGGAGCTCGCTGAGCGCGACGTCGGACTGGAAGAAGAGATTCGTGTAGCCAGGCCCGCCAGCAATTTTCGGCAGAGACTCGACGAAGCTCGACGGCACGTGCGTCGTGACGGACGCCGAGGTGGGCCACTCGCCTGCGTAGTACCCAGAGCCGTCGAAGTCGAGGTCACCGTTCTGGTACCAGTTGTCCTCGCAGCCGGTTACCTCGTTCGGCGGCACGGTGTCGGTCGCGTTGCCGTCATAGCCGGTGTGGACGTCACCCGACGCGTAGCACAGGCCGTCGCCCGTCTCGGGCCCTTCGGCACCTCCCGCGGTCTCGTACGGTCCGGTGCACCCGTTGGCGACCCCGCCGGTGTCGGCCGAGTCGATTGGGTTGGTGGCGAACGGCTCCGTGAGGCTCGTGCAGGCCTCGAAGTGGCCGATCTCGAACTCCGTGCTGATGTTGGTCTGCAACGCGGCCCACGGGATGTAGTTCCCCGCCGCGGCAGTGGCGTACTCAGGCTGGAAGTTGAAGGGCGAGCCGGAGCAGTCGACGAGCGAGGTGCTCTGGAACCCGTTCTTCGCGGACGCCTGCATGAAGCCGGTCTGACCCGTCGTCGAGTCATGGATCACCACAAGGAGCGCCTTTTGACCTGGCTCCCCTTTGACTGGCTCGTCGGCGATGTGGACACTGATCTTGTCGCCCGGGTTCATGAGCAGCGTGTGCACGTTCGGAATCGCCGATGCCAGGTCGGACAACTGGGGGCTTGGCGGCCCCGGCGGGATGCCGTTGGTCTGGATGAACGAGAAGTTGACCGGCTCCTCGCAGTTGCGGTTGCACTGCTGGTATTGGTCGGTGCACTCGAGGCTGTCGATCGTGAGCGCCGAGCACCAGTGCGTGTTGTCACAGCTCTCGCTGTCGATCCAGGGTGCGTTGCCGGGCGGGTAGAACTGCATCTCCATGAACGCCGAGCCGCCACCCGGATAGAGGTTCTGGCTGCACTTCGCCGCGGCCGTGGTGCACGGTGCCGGCGCGTTCCGGTTCGAGTTGGGGACACAGGGCAGCTGCGGATACGAGTTCTGGTCGCAGATCGCCATCGACAGCCACGGGGCGGGTGTCAGCTCGAAGTAGTGCGACACGTCGCTGCCTGGATTGGCGACGGTGGGGAGGGCCGTTGGGTCGGACCCGAGCGTGAGATGCCACGTCACGTTGCCCCCTGACGACGGTCGCGTCGACAAGAACGTCGCGTCCGGCTCGTCGTGCCCGATGTAGACCCCGTTGTCCCAGAACCGGTTGTTCCAGTTGTTCTGATTGGACAGGCCTGGCAGTCCCCGGATGTCCGTGCAGTTGAACGCCCGGAGCGGCGTCTGGGCGGGGCTGTCGCCGTTGCAATCGAGCTCGCCGGACTTCTTGGCCCCCGCGTAGAGCTTCGTGATGTTGTGGGTCACCCCAGACCCAGGCTGTCGGGTTGCCGCCGCACTCGAGAGCGCCGTCGGTACTGCCGCAACGGTCAGCATGCAGACCAGCCCCACGCCGACGGCGGTCTTCCGTGATCGACGATTTCCTCTTCGCATGTCGCCCCCTTGTTCATCCCCGCATGACGTGCGCGGAATCTATCCCCGCAGCCAGGGTCGTGCTGGCGGACGCTGAGCATCGGGTGCAGCCACCGGTTGCGGCCCGGGCCGGACTAGGGAATCGGCGCGATCGTCCTGTCGTCGGCGGCGGGCCGGACTGACATCGTGTAGAAGTCGCGGATCCACCAGGACTGGAAGTAGATGGACGGGGCCTCGGTCATGCTGGACAGCAGGCTGGCGCCGTTGGTGCCGCTGACCGGGGCATTCCGCCGTCCCTTGTAGGTCGAGTACTGGACCCAGTCGGTGTTGATGTCGAGCTCCATCCCGCGCACCGCGCCGGCGTCGACCAGCAGATTCGCGAGCGACGTGATCGCGAGGCTGGGTCCTCCCACGTAGACGAGGGCGCCGTTGCGCGTCACGCCGATGCCCGATCGCCAGACGTCGAAGGCGCCCCCGAGCGTCGCGCCCCACTGGGAGTTGTCGTTCGCGAGCAGCCCAGGAACGGACCTCCCGTTGTTGACGATGAGGTCCAGGTTCTGGCGGACCGAGGTGACGCTCGACGACATCGCGACCTGGCTCCCCCATGCACCGACGGTCGCAGAGCCGTCCCGGTAGACCACGAGCGACGCCGCGCCGGGCCGGAGCGGCACGATCGCGCGGTGATCGGTGTAGTACCCGCCGTTCGCGTCCTGGGTACGGAAGCCACCATTGAAGGCGGCGTCGAGCGTCCGCGACGCGGTCGTCGTGATCGGCGCCATGTGGGTGAACGGACCGCCGCCGGGGATCCCCGACCCCGAGTACAGCTGTGCACGCAGGAGCCGCGTGTCCATCCAGGCGACGCCCACGACATAGCTCGTGTGGAGCGCGTCTGGACGAACGGTCGTCGTGAGGATCGCCGGGACACCGTCGACCATACGCCCGGCGGGATGCCAGACACCCTCGCCGGGCAGCCATGCTCCTGCAGGCGAGTGCAGACGCGACGGCGCGTGGAGCGCCTGAGGGATCGACCTCGTGGGCAGCGTCGGCCCGGTGAACGAGCCCGCCGGGGGCTTGCCGCCGACCTTGGGGGGATTGAGCTTGTACCACTCCGTCTCGACCATGTTGACCACGGCACCAAGTCCATGGCCGCGGGCCCACTCTGCGGCACGCGACGAGAGGGACGCGCCATAGGAAGGGTTGAACAGCGCAGGGATCAAGCTGCTGCACACCACGATGAAAAAGACAACGAGCGACGCCAGGATCGCTGCGCGGATCCGCCGACGACGGAACCGACGACGTGAGCCCACACCGACGCTCCTGCCAGGTCGCTCCGACCGAGCTGGCGGCCGCACCGAGGGTGCCCGACGACCAGAGATCGGCGCACGCTGCGCGCGTCGCCGGTTTGCATGCGCGCGCTCTGAGATCTCGGTCACGTGTTCACACTTGCACCTAGGAGCTGGACCGGGGGCCGTCGATTACGTCCCGCTGCGTGTCCCTTTACCGATTCTTGTACAAGACCACCGCGTCCCTCGTCGCCGTGTCGACTCGAAGGTGCGGAATGGGATTCGACGCCATTGTACCCCTCGATTTGGAACGATCACCTAGCTCGGCACATGCGATCGGGCAGCGAAGCGGTCGAGGTCACTCGAGCGCCATCGCGACGTGCAGGCAGATCGCCGCGGCCCGACATGCGATGGCTGACCCTCTCCCGCTCAGCGTGCCTCCAGCCGTACGACCGCGTCGATGCCGCCTTCGGGAGCGGGATCGAGCCAGGCCGTGCCCCCTGAGATCCGGACCAACTGGGCAACGATGGCAAGCCCCAGCCCCGTGCCGTCCCGGGGGGCGCCTTCGGAGCGCCAGAATCGGTCGAAGGCTCGTGCGCGATCCGAGGCGGTCATCCCGCGCCCCGAGTCGACGACGTGGATGTCGACATGCCCATTGTGCGCCCCTGCGGCAATGGACACCTTTCCACCAGGCGGCGTCGCGTCAAGCGCATTCGCCAGGAGATTGTCCAGGATCTGGTCAAGGTGGCCGGGGCACGCAAGGGCCACGAGCGGTTTGTGCTGGCCGGATGCGCCGAGGTTGAAGTGCAGCGCCACGTGCCGCTCGTCGGCGAGCGCACCCCAGGCGTCGGCGCGCTCCTTCACCACCTCGTCCACGTCGAGCGCCACACGCCCAGGCCGCTTGCCATCCGACCTCGCGAGCTCGAGGAGTCCATCGACGAGGCGGGACAGTCGGTCAATCTCGGCGATCACCGGAAGCGCGTCCTCTTCGTGCCCGGGCTCAAGTGCGCCGGCGAGGTTCTCGAGCCGTAGCCGCAACGCGGTCATTGGCGCTCGAAGCTGATGCGACGCGTCGGCGACGAATGCACGCTGCGTGCTCAACAGCTCGGTGATCCTGTCGGCCATCTCGTTGACCGTCGTTCGAAGCACGCGCAGCTCCGCCGGCCCCCGGGTCGGGCCGACCCGCGTGCCGAGGTGACCCGCGCCGAACGCCGCGAGGGCCGCTTCGATCCTCGCGAGCGGTCTCGTGAGCGAGACGGCCAGCATCGTCCCGATGGCCGCGGCGACTGCCAGCATTGCCGCCCCGAACACGGCAAGCTCGAGGCGATCTCGGTTGATCTGGGCGTGCAGCGGCGCAGCAGGCTCGGTGACGAGCATCACGACGCCGATGTCTGCCTCCGCGCTCGCGACCTTCGAGGACGTGGTCACCCCGCCTGGTGCCTGGAGCGACACCGGGATCGCGACGTACAACAGGTCGTCGTCCGGATCGTTCGAACCCTCCTCGCCCTCGACCTTGCCCGTCGCCGCAGATCGCAGGATGGACCTCGTTGCGGCGTCGGCGAGCTCCTCTTGGACGCCAGCCCCCGACGACAGCTCAAGGCGCGAGTTGGCGATGACCGCGACGATCGCGTGGTCGTCCTTCGAGAACCGCTCCATGATCGAACGGGCGTCCGCGCGATCATGTCGCTGCAGCGACGCCCCCACGAGCAACGCGAGCGACGCGCTGTCGTTCTCGATCTCCGACAGCGCGTTGGTCCGGGCATTGTTCGCGAGGCTGATGCCGAGGGGGAGCTCCAGCAAGACGATGACGGCGAGCGCGAACGCGAGGAAGCCGGCGAGAAGCCGACGTCTCATTGCGGAACTGCGAGGCGAAAGCCCACGCCTCGGCAGGTCTCGATCCAGTCGGGATGACCCAACTTCCGTCGGAGCGACGCGATGTGCACGTCGACGGTCCGCGTGGTGCCGTACCAGTGCGGGTCCCAGACCTCGGCGAGAATGTCGCGCCGGGTCACCATCGCGCCGGCGTCAACAGCCAGCAGCGCGAGGAGGTCGAACTCCTTCGGCGTGAGCGCGAGCTCCTCGCCGTCGAGCACCACCCGATGCTCTCGTCGGTCGATCTCGAGGGACCCCAGCTGCTGGGTCCCGTTGAAGACCTGGGTTCCGGCGGTTCTCCTGGTCACCGCGCGGATGCGCGCCGCCAGCTCCCGGAAGCCAAAGGGCTTGACGACATAGTCGTCGGCGCCCAGCTCGAGTCCCGTCACGCGGTCGATCTCGTCGTCGCGAGCCGTGACCATGATGATCGGAACCGACGATCTCGCTCGTAGCTGACGACACACCTCGAAGCCGTGCGCGTCAGGAAGCCCGAGGTCGAGCAGCACCAGATCGGGTGGCGCTGCCGCGAGGGCCGCGGCAGCCGTGCTGACGTGCTGCACCTCGAACCCCTCCCGTCGGAGTCCGACGATGAGCGGTTCTGCGATGTCTTCGTCGTCCTCGACGAGCAGGACCTTCATGGCCGCGCGACGGCGTCGAGGAAGGCGGGACGCCGTGTCATCGCGGACAGTCTGGCCCTGCTGATGGAAGAACCGGCAATCTTGCCCAAATCTTTACGTCGCTCTTGCCTCCCATTAGCAGGGGTGACCGTACCGTTTGAGCATGCAAGGGCCGCGCAGATGACGACGCTCGCCTCAAAGAGCCAGACTTGGCCCGACGCCCAGACGCGCCGCCGCCGAGCGACGGCGTCGCCACCCGCACCTGCTCCTCGGCCCTGGGTGCTCCAGACGGCGCTCATCGTCCTCGCTCTTGGCTTCGGCGCCACCCTGGCGCTCGCGTTGACCGCGACGACCTGGTCGCAACTCCGCGCCCCCGGGGGCGCCTTGATCTTTCTCGGCAGCCTCACGGGCCTCGCCGGGACCTACCTCGCGCTCGTCATGGTGCTCTTGGTCTCGCGGGTCCCGTTCGTCGAGCGGGTGCTCGGCCAGGACGGGCTCCTTCGGTGGCATCGGTCCCTCGCCCCGTGGCCGCTCTCGCTGATCGTCGCGCACGTCGTCTTTCTCACGATTGGCTACGCCCAGGCCGCGAAGACGGGCGCCTGGCATGAGTTCGGGGTCCTCACGAACTCCTTCCCCGACGTGCTGCCCGCGACGATCGGATTCTTCGTCATGGTCGCCATCGGGGTGGTCTCGATTCGCGCGATCCGACAGCGCATACCGAGGGAGCGCTGGTGGGCGCTGCACCTGTTCATGTACCTGGCGCTTGCGATCTCCTTCGCGCACGTCATCGTGCTCGGCCCCTCCTTCGTGGGCCACCCGCTGACGCAGCTGTTGTGGAGCGCACTCTGGTTCGCAACCGCAGGACTGGTCCTCACCTACCGCATCGGCCTGCCGATCGTGCGCTCGATGCGACACCGCCTGGAGGTCGTGGAGGTGCGCGACGAGGCCCCTGGCGTCGTCACGGTCGTCTGCCGGGGTCGACGGCTCGAGCGCCTCGCGGTCTCGGGTGGGCAGTTCTTCGAGTGGCGGTTCCTTGCTCGTGGCATGTGGTGGCAGGCCCATCCCTTCTCCCTCTCGGCCCTCCCGCGCCCGCCGTACCTGCGGCTCACCGTGAAGGTCGTGGGCGACTTCACCGCAGCGGTGGCGCGCCTGCAGCCCGGGACCAAGATCGCGATCGAAGGTCCGTACGGCGCATTCACGAACCACCACCGCGATCGACTGAAGATCGCGCTCATCGCGGGTGGCGTCGGCGTCACGGCGGTGCGATCGCTCCTCGAGGACCTCCCGCGAGGGTGCGACCCCGTGGTCGTCCTGCGCGCGACGCGTCAGGAGGACCTGCTCTTCAGCGATGAGGTGGCCGAGCTCATCCGTCAGCAAAAGGGTCGTGTCCACGAGCTCGTCGGCCCTCGCTCGAAGGTCAACCTGCGCGGCATCGTCGACCTCATCCCCGACCTGCGCCAGCGAGACGTCTTTGTGGCCGGGCCCGAGCAGTTCGTCCACGACGTCTGTGCGACGCTCAGATGGCTCGGCGTACCGAGCGACGCGACGCACGCAGAGGTGTACGCGCTATGAGGCCGGCACTCCTTCCAGCAACCGGGCCGAGGCGATGAGAAGAGGGGGGCCCGTGAAGACCAGCCGGGTGCTCCTTGCCGCAACGTCAGCCGGCTTCGTCGCCGTCCTCTCGATGCATGCGGTCGGGCCGTCGGGACGGAGGTCGATCGCATCACCGACGACCTCCACGACGTCGCCCTCCACGTCGCCCACGACACCGACGACCTTCACGAACGCCGCGCGCAGCGCAGTCGGCGCAAGCGAGCAGTTCGGCTACGGCACGATCTCGGTGAAGGTCACGGTCCAGGGCACGCACATCACCGCCGTCTCCGTCGCGAACCTCCAGGTGCTTGAGTCCTTCTCCCAGTCCCTCGCGAGTCAGGCCGTGCCCCTTCTCACGAGCGAAGCACTCGCCGCACAGAGCGCGAGCATCCAAGGAGTGTCAGGTGCGAGCTACACGAGCGCTGGCTTCGCGCAGTCGCTCCAGTCGGCACTCAGCCAGCTGGGCATCTGATGGTCGGGCCAGCGCTCCGCATCACGGAACCGGGCGGGTCGCCAAGCACGCACCTCCGACAAGAGGTCATGGGCACCGTGGTGACGTTCGACATCTTCGACGACGCCGGGGTCGCGCCCGAGGCCGTCCGACGACACCTCGAGCTCGCCCACTCCATTCTTCGTGATGCCGATCGAGTCTTCTCTACGTGGCGAGCGACGAGCCCGATCAGTCGCTTGCGCCGGGGCGAGCTCAGGCTCCACGAGATGCCGCCATCGGTCAGGGACGTGCTCGCGAGCTGCATGGTTGCGCGCACGCTCTCGGGCGGCTGGTTCGATCCGTGGTCGATGCCTGGGGGCATCGATCCGACGGGGTACGTGAAGGGTTGGGCGACGCAGCGCGCGCTCGATGCGATCGCGCGATCCGGCGTGCGCAGCGCGATGGTGAATGCCGCCGGCGATATCGCGAGCATCGGCGGCCTCCGAGACGGCGCGCCATTCCGCATCGGCATCGCAGACCCTTCGTCGCCTCAAGTGCTCGCGTGCGTCGTTCAGCTTCGAGGTGCGATCGCGACGTCGGGGACCTACGAGCGAGGAGCGCACCTGGTCGATCCGCACACTCGCCGCGCGGCGACGCGCGTCGCCTCGGGGAGTGTCTGCGGCCCGGACCTTGGTCTCGCAGACGCACTCGCGACCGCCCTCTGCGTCGGCGGTGACGAGGTGCTCGACCGCATCGAGGGAATCGACGACTACGAGGCGCTCACGATCGGATTCGACGGGGCCATAACGACGACGACACGGTTTCCCGTGCTCGGCGGCTGAGAGCCCCTGCACGTTCCGCTCGGTCCGAGCGCGGCGCCAACCGCTGACCTCGATCGTCGCGGATGGCTCGGCGCGTCGGCGCGGTCACCCGCGTCGGACGCAGGGCGGGTGTCGATGCGCCCGGTTTCGCGACGTTCGACCTGGGTCAGTTGACGGCACCCGAACGCCGTGCGGGGTTCGAAACGTGGCTCCAGCAGGTCGGCCACCTCGAGATCGCACGCGAGCTGCTCGACGGTGAGGTCGGTCGGGGACAACGAGGAGCCTCGGCCCCGCGACTAACCCAGCGTGGCAGTGAGCCGGGGTCGCTCGCGATTGGCAAAGCTCGTCGACGAGGCGAGGCGCTCGAGTGCCTGGTTGAGGCGCTGTTGGCCCGCGGGCAGCGGGTGTGTGGCATGGAAGTCCTTGGCCCGCTCAAGGAAGCTCTCGTCGGCGACCTGAAAGAAGAGGCCAAAGCCAAGCGTGAACTGCATCAGCGGCGGTATGACCGCGACGAGCTGGTCCCACCGCTCCGTCATCGCCTCCCAAACCGCAAGTCCGCCCACGCGGTTCGCGACAAGTCGCAGGACCACGAACGGCGCGTCCTGGCTGCGGAACACGTCGAAGCACTCCTCGAAGGTCAAGAGGCACAGTGCTGCGTCCGCGAACGCCGTGAGACCGCTGCGATAGCGCTCCTCGGTCTGCGGGTCCTTCGCCTCGCGGAACCGTCGAAGCATCTCATCGCGGTCGCCTGGACGGTTCATCGACGCGACGACCGACACGATCGCGTCCGCGAGGTCCCCCTCGAGCGCGCCCGCATCGAATCGCGATGACGCCTCCGCTCGGACCTGCTCGTCCTCGCCGGTGATGCCGAGGCGGCGAATGAGGGTCGCACGGACGATCTGGGCCCGCTCATCCTCGCCGTCGCGGGCCTCCCAGCCGAAGTGGCTGAAGGCTGGACCGAGCAGCGCCCGGAGCCTGGCCCGGAGCAACGGACGGTCCGTGTCGGCGATCGCCCGGCCGAGGAACTCGAACATCTGGTCGACGATCTCCCACGTCGTGGGCTCGACCTCCACGCCCAGTCCCGAGGCAAGCGTGAGCAGGTCGGCGACCGACCGGTCGCCCGCACGCGCGAGCGCCCACGTGTCGCCGAGCAGCACCGCGCGCTCGATCTCGTTCAGCTCGCCGAGCCGCGGCGCGATGGTCGCGAGCGTGTCGGGCTCGTAGCTCGTCCGGTACACGCCCGTCCCGCCGGCGTTGACGATCGCGGGCTGGGTCGTGGCGAGTGGTGCGGGATCCTCGAGCAGCTGACGCGACACCGTGTCGTCACCGAGGGGTCGCGACAGCACCGGGACCACCCACCCCGAGCCGATCGCGGAGGGGCCGTCGGCTGGCGAGTACATGAAGGGTCGCTGCGAGAGCGTGCCGTCGCTCACGGTCACGATCGGGTGTCCGCCCTGGAGGATCCAGGTGTCCAAGATCCGCCCGACGGGCTGACCAGAGGCCGCCTCGAGGGAGTCCCAGAGATCTCGGGTGACCGTGTTGGCGAAAGCGTGCGCCCCCAAGTAGTGGCGAATGCCCTCGCGGAAGACCTCCTCGCCCAGGTACTGCTCGAGCATCTTCAGCACCGAGCCGCCCTTTTGATAGGTGATCGGGTCGATCATCGCCGCGGCGTCGGCCGGCGAGTGCACCGGGAACTCGATCGGCCTCGTCGTGTGCAGGCCGTCGATCGTCAGCCCCGTCTCTCGCTCCGCGCTGAATCGCACCCACATCTTCCAGTCCGGCCGATATGCATCGCAGCAGACGTACTGCATGAACGTGGCGAACGCCTCGTTCAACCAGATTCCCTCCCACCAGGCCATCGTCACGAGGTCGCCGAACCACATGTGGGCGAGCTCGTGGGCGATCACCATGGCGATCCGCACCTGCTCGTTCTGCGAGGCCGTCGCGGGGTTCACGAGCAGCGCGGTCTCGCGGAAGGTCACGCAGCCGAGGTTCTCCATCGCCCCGTAGGCGAAGTCAGGGATCGCGACGAGATCCACCTTCTCTCCGGGATAGGCGACGCCGAAGTACTCCTTGAAGAATCGAAGCGCGAACGCGCCGACGTCGAGTGCGAACGAGGTGAGGTGCCCCTTGCCCTCCGGATAGACCACCGCGAGCGGGATGCCGTCGACGTCGACGGTCGCCGTCGACTCGAATGGACCCACCACGAAGGCCACGAGGTACGTCGACATCTTCATCGTCGGCGCGAAGACCACCTCGCGAAGCCCGCCACCGATTGCCGTCTCGCTGACGATCGGCGAGTTGGAGTAGGCCGCGAGATCCTCGGCGACGACCAGCGTCACGTCAAAGGTCGCCTTAAAGGCGGGCTCATCGAAGCATGGGAACGCTCGGCGGGCGTCCGTCGCTTCGAACTGGGTCGTCGCGATCGTCCGAGTGATGCCTTCGACGTCGGTGTAGGTCGAGCGGTAAAAACCCACGAGGAGGTCGTTGAGGACGCCGGTGAACGACATCGACAGCACGTAGCTGCCGGCTGGCAACGCGTCCGGGAATGAGACGATCGCCCGATCGTGCTCCTCATCGAGCGCCAGCTCGCCCACCACGGGCGGTCCGCCCGTGGGGCGTATCGCGGGGTCCGCCAGCTCCAGACCGACGGCGTTCAAGGCGACGTCGCGTGTGGTCTCGAGCACCTCGACGTCCACCTCCACGGTGCCGGTGAAGCGAGCCGCCTCGAGGTCGGGCGTGAGTCGCAGTCGGTAGGCAGACGGCACGACGTGCGTCGGGAGGCGATACGGGTCGAGGTTCGCGGGCATGACTGGAAACTATCCCTGCACGGGAGCGGGCATCTCCGGCTTCGCGCCGCCTGCAACACCGGGGACATCGGGCGGCCGATGTCCGAACGTGACGTCTGGCGCGACGCGAGCTCGCCCTCAGGTTGCCGCCAGCGCACCGTCTTCGAGCCGGAGGGCCACGTCGGCCTTCTGAGCGACCGAGAGGTCGTGGGTCACGATGATCACTGTCGTCGCGCTCGAGTGGCTGAGCTGGCGAAGGATGTCGACGATCGACTTCCCGGTGGCAGAATCGAGGTTCCCCGTCGGCTCGTCCGCAAGGATCAGCCGTGGCTTGTTGGCGAGTGCTCGTGCGATCGCGACGCGCTGCTGCTCGCCGCCGGAGAGCCTCGAGGGTCGCCGCTCCTGCTTGGACCCCTTGAGGCCCACTTGCTCGAGCAGCTCGACCGCCCTCGATCGCTGCTCGGACCTCTTGACGCCGACGAACTCCA
The DNA here is from genome assembly GCA_003162395.1 of Acidimicrobiaceae bacterium. Taxonomy (GTDB): domain Bacteria; phylum Actinomycetota; class Acidimicrobiia; order Acidimicrobiales; family RAAP-2; genus Palsa-459. The sequence continues at coordinate 95,526 of PMON01000070.1, read as the reverse complement.
TGGGGAGCATCACGTTCTCGGTGGCGTCCAGATTGGGGATCAGGCTGAAGTTCTGAAAGACGAACCCGATCATGTCGCGCCGGTACTTGATGAGCTGGCGGTCCGATCCCTTGCTGATCACGAGGTCGTCCACGCGCACCTCACCCGCGCTTGGTCGATCGAGCCCGCCGAGCAGTGACAGCAGCGTGGACTTCCCGCTGCCACTTGTCCCGACGATGGCCGCGAACTGCCCGGTCTCGACCGAGAAGGACAGGTTGTTGACCGCCGTCACGATCGAGTCCCCGGACTTGAATCGCTTGGTTAGCTCCGTCACCTTGATCATCACTCACTCCTCATCACTTCTGCTGGTCGGACCTTTGCGATCAGGTAGGCGGGCAGGGCGCTGCCGACCAGTGCGATGCCGACAGCCGCCAGGATCCCGTAGAGCAGAATGCTCGGCCCAACAGCGGCATGCAGGTCGCTGATCGCCGCTCCGGGGTTGAAGCCCGCTCCACCGAGCCTCCCGCCGCGCCCGCCGCCACCCGTCGGAGTGCTCGAACTGCTGCGCTCGAGGACCCCGAGTATCGGGTTGGCGAGCAGCGCACCGAGGACCACACCGACGACGCCGCCGAGGACGGTGAGTGTCATCGCCTCGGTGACGAACGTCTTCACGATCCCTTGGTTCGAAGAGCCGAATGCCTTGAGCACGCCGATCTCGCGTCGACGCTCTCGGACGATCATCAGCATCGAGAGCAGCAGGATGATGGAGCCCGCGACGAGCGCCCCGGCCAAGCTGTAGAGCGAGATCTGCTCGATCGAGTTGTACGACTGCACGATGGCCTGGGATCCCCGCGTGCCGACTGTCACGGTCGCGACGTTCGTGCCGAGCGACGTCTGCATGGCTGCTGCCGTCGGGACCACGTTCGAAATCGAGTCGACGGTCACGGTCGCCGACGTCGGTCCCGCGACGCTCGACAAGGTCTCGACGGTCTGGAGCGGCATGATCAGGCCCGCATTCGAGAACGTGCTATTGGTCTTGTAGATCCCCTCGACGGTGAACGTCTTGCTGTATGCCGTGAACGTGCTGCCGACCTGAAGCCCGTTCTTGGTGGCGAGCGCGGTGCCGACCATCGCGACGTCAGCCGATGAGTTGCCCGAGATCGCGGCTCCCGACGTGATGGTCAGTGATGACGCGCCGGCGCCTGCTGCCGAGGGGCTCGTTGGCTCATTGGTACCGGTCACCTGGACCGGCGGGACGAAGGTGCCGCCAGATCCGCCACCGAACGCCCCGCCCAGCGCGCCCCCAGCGATCGGTGAGGTGAGGTTCGTCGTCGCGCTCGAGTTCGAGTTGCCCCCGAACGGACCGCCGCCCGAAGAGGTGTTCGGGTTGGTGAGTCGACCCGTGATCGACTCGGCGACCGAGGCCACGTGCGGGGTGGACTTGATCGTCGCGATGTTCGCGGCACTCAAGGGGTTGCCGCCGCCGAAGCCGAAGCCGCCGAATCCGGCGGGCGTCACCGAGATCAGATTGCCCGACGACGTCGAGACCGCCGTGATGCGCTGGGCGACTGCCTGGTGCGAGAGGATCATGACGAGGGCCAGCGCAAAGCTGATGCCCAAGATGAGCACGATCGAGAGCGTACGAATCGAGTTGCGGAACGCGTTCTTCATGCCGCGCCTGATCGTGCCCATGCTCGTTCCTCCAAGGTTGCGTACTGCTCGGCAACGTACGGGCGCTACATAAGGAGGCTCTGGGAACTCTCGGTGGACCCATTAGGAATTGCCGGCAACGCGGCGTGCGTCGAGAGCACAAGCCGCACCTGCACCGTGGTCCCGACTCCCTCACGCGATTCGAGGGTGACCGAGCCGCCATGGGAGGCGACGATCGAGCGAACGATCGAGAGACCGAGTCCCGAGCCGCCGTGCAGTCTCGAGCGAGAGGGATCGCCCCGCCAGAACCGTTCGAATGCGTAGCGCGCGTCCTCAGCGCTCATTCCCTCACCGTCGTCGTGCACACCGACGATCGCCTCGTTGCCCAGCGACTGCACCGTGACCGTCGTGGACGTGCCCGCACGAGTGTGCTGGCGGACATTCGCGAGGAGGTTTCCAACCACGCGATGCAGCTGGTGCTCGTCACCCAGGACCTCGAGCGGACGTGAGGCCATGAGCGTGGTGGGCCATTCGGGCGCGAGCGTCCGGGCCTCGTCGATCGAGGCCGCGCACAGTCGGACGAGCTCGACCGGCCGCCTCGCGCCGACGATGCCTTCGTCCAGCCTCGCAAGCGCCAAGAGGTCCTCGACCAGCGACTCCATGCGAGCTGCCTCGTCACGGATGCCACCGAGCACCCGCTCGAGGTCGTCGGGATCCTCGTCCGCCGCGCGCTCGAAGAGCTCCGCGTAGGCCGAGATCGCCGCGATGGGCGTTCGAAGCTCGTGGGATGCGTCCGCCACGAATCGTCGTAGCTGCTGGTCGGACGCGTCTCGTTCGGCGATGGCACCCTGGATCTGATCGAGCATCCCGTTGAACGCCCGGCCGAGCTGGCCGATCTCGGTGCCCGGATTGACGACCGCGACGCGCAGGTCCAGGCTCCCCGAGCTCGTGAGCGCGGCGGTCCGGCTCACGGCGCGCAGCGGACGAAGCCCGACGCGCACGAGGAACCATCCGGCGATGACGGCGCAGAAGAGCGCGATCGCGCTCACGAGGAACTCCGCAGCCAACAGGTCGTGCAGGGTGTTCTGCGTGTCGGCGATGGCGATCCCTTGGATCAACAAGTCACCGCTCGCCAATCGGGTGATGCTGACGCGGAACGGCGGCGCACCGGCCGTCTGCCCTGCGACCGTGAGGAAGGAGCTCGTTCCCGACGTCGACGCCACGGCGGCCCTGATGCTCGCAGCGGGCGGGAGGAGCGGGCGGTACGGATGGGTCCCGACATACGCCGGGCATTCCTGGCGCTTCACGACCTCGCCAGAAGGTGTCCGGAGCTCGACGAACTGGGTCGCCAAGAAGGTCCCTGGGCGTCCGGGGCCTCCCACGAACGGGACATGGCGGACCGAAGGAGGCGGGAAGCGGGGGCCGCGTGCGCAGTCGATGGTCTGCCCGTGGCTCACGGCGAGCTCGAATCCGGTGCGCGAGGTGCGAAGCATCGCGTCGACCCGATTCATGAGGCTCGTCGAGACGATCGAGTACGTCGCGACGCTCGCGGCGCCAAGGGCGACCAGCAAGACGAGCGCGACCGCGGCGAGCAAGCGGGCACGAAGCGACACCTAGCTCGCGTCCTCGGCCTCACGGAGGATGAACCCCACCGACCTGATCGTGTGGATCAGCGGCGAACCCAGCGCGTCGAGCTTCCTTCGCAGGTAGCTGACGTAGGTCTCGACGATGCCCGTCTCGCCCCCGAAGTCGTAGTGCCAGACGTCGTCCAGGATCTGCTCTTTGGAGCGCACGGTCCTCGGATGTTGCAGCAGGTAGCGCAGCAGATTGAACTCGGTGGCCGTGAGCGGGATCCTCGTTCCCCCGCGAAAGCCCTCATGGGTGCGCTCGTCGAGCACGACGTCCGCGAAGCTGAGCCGGCCCGCGCGTCGCTGCGTGCCAGCGCTCCTTCGCAGGAGCGCCTGGACGCGTGCGATGACTTCCGCGAGCACGAACGGCTTGGTCACGTAGTCATCGGCACCGATGTCGAGGCCGGCGACCTTGTCCTCCAGGGCGTCTCGAGCAGTCAGCAGCAGGATTGGCATCTCACTGCCGTCTGCTCGAAGGCGCTTGGTCAGCTCGATGCCGTCGAGATCCGGGAGCATCACGTCGAGCACGATGAGCGACGGTGGATGCGAGCGCACCGAGGCGAGCGCCTCTTCACCGTTGGTCGCGATGCTGACGACGTAGCCCTCATAGCGAAGCATCGTGGACACCGCGTCGAGGATGGAGGGCTCGTCGTCGACGACCAGGATCCTCGTGTCGGAGCTTGGGGCTCCCAGCGATGCCATTGCGCGAGGCTCCCACTCGTCCGTTGGCAGGGTCTGTGAGAAGACTGAGGATTCGATAAGAGGGCCGCTCGACGACACCAGTGAGCGTCGCGCCTGTCCGCGGTGAGTGCTGACGGAAGGGTCGACGCCCGCGTCGCATCTTGCACCTGGGCAAACGGGACTTCCCAGACTGGGCGCCGGCAGGCACGCCGCCCATGGGCCGCCCACCGATTGATTGTCCGTTGTTGGAGCGGTGAGCCCGTGGAGATCCGCCGTCGTCATGCTTTCCCGCTCGAACGATGACACAACACGGCCAAGGGGACGTCTTGACACTCTCCACGACAATCGACGCGGACGCTTCTGGGTCCGACACCACGAACCGAATCGAACCACTCGTCCACGGGGCGCTCGTCGTCGCCGCGGCCTTGGTCGTCGCGTTCATCATCTCGCTCGTCGTTCGGGCGAACGGCTCGCACTTCACCCCAGTCGACGGGTGGGGTGTGGACGTGTTCGAGTTCTCGATGGGCGCCGTCTGCGTGCTGCGCTTCTTCAGCCGATCCTGGCGCTCGGAGCAGTCGGCGACCAACGTCTTCCCGATCGTCCTCGGATGGGCCTGCTGCATGTGGGCAATCGGGGACATCGCGCTGACCGTGGAGTCGCTCGGGGGTGCGACGCCGTCGGTTCCCTCGGTTGCTGACGGCTTCTACGTCTGCTTCTTCCCGCTCTGCTACCTCGCGTTCATGGCGCTGATCCGCCGCGGCAACAACGGTTCGCTGCTCGCGACGTCGCTCGACGGCCTGATCGCCGGCCTCGCGGTCGCCGCCGTGTCGGGTGCGTTCCTCTTCGAGACGGTGCTGCGGGCGACCGGTGGTGGCAATCTCTCGACCGCCATGAGCATGGCGTACCCCGTCGGCGACATCTTGCTCTTGGCGCTCGCCGTCGGGGCAATGGCCGTCCTCCCGCGGGACTACCGCCGGTTCTTCGCAATCGCGTCGGTCGCGATGGCGACGAACGTCGTGGGCGACATGTTCAACCTGCTGCAGCCGAGCACCAAGATCGGCTACATCACCAACGCCGCGGTGTGGCCCGTCTCACTGCTCCTCCTTGCCACGGCCGCGTGGGTGCTGCCCGCGAACGCGCAGCGTGGGGCAAGCGGTCGCGCGGCACGTACCGCGTCGATCAAGTCGTCGAGATCAGCCGGCTTCGCGATCCCAGCCTTCGGCGCTGTCGCTGGCCTGCTGGTCTTCGTCGACGCCAGTCTCGGGGGCCACGTGAGCAGGGTCGCGATGGGATTCGCCGCAGGCGCGCTCTTGGTCTGCGGCATCCGGCTCTGGTTCTCCGTGCATGAGGCCCAGGCGCTCAACTCAGCGCGATTCCGCTCGCTCATCGACAACTCGTGGGACCTGATCGTCGTCGCCGACGCCGACCTGCAGGTCGCCTACATCACGCCCTCGGCGATGCGGGTCCTCGGCTACGAGCCCCACGAGCTCCAGGGCAGCGAGCTCCAGGGCATCGCGCATCCCGACGACGCAACCGCGATGGTCGGCCACCTGCACAGCCTTGCCGTCGAGAAGGCACGGACCGCGGCGTTCGAGTCGCGCATGCGCAACCGCAACGGTGAGTGGCGAACCATCGCCTGGACAGCGACGAACCTGCTCGACGACCCCTCGGTGCGGGGCTACGTGCTCAACGGCGGCGACGTCACCGAGGCGCGTCAAGCCACCGAGGACCTCGCGGCGGCCCGCGACGGCGCGCTCCAGGCCTCGACGGCGAAGTCCGACTTCCTGTCCACGATGAGCCACGAGATTCGCACGCCAATGAACGGGGTGATCGGCCTCACCGACCTGCTCATGCAGACCGACATGGACGAGGGCCAGCGCGAGCTCGCGTCCGGGGTCAAGGTGTCAGCCGAGAACCTCCTCGTCATCATCAATGACATCCTCGACTTCTCGAAGATCGAGGCGGGCAAGCTGGAGGTCGAAGAGGTGGCCTTCGACGTGACTCGCGTGGCCGACGACGTCGGTCGGATCCTTGCCGGCACCGCCAGCACCAAGGGCATCGAGTTGCTGGTCGACGTCCATCCCGACGTGCCGACCGAGCTGCTCGGCGATGGCGTGCGGGTCCAGCAGGTGCTCCTCAACCTCGGCTCCAACGCCGTCAAGTTCACGAGCGAAGGCGAGGTCGTGATCCGGATCCGCTCGCTCCACGAGTCCTCGGACCGCGTCGCGATCCGATTCGAGGTCGTGGACATGGGGATCGGCATCGCAGCCTCGGACCTCGAACGGCTGTTCCGCCCGTTCGCCCAGGCAGACTCGTCCACCACCCGCAAGTACGGCGGCACCGGCTTGGGACTCGCGATCAGCCGCCAGCTCGTCGAGCTCATGGGCGGTCAACTGGGCTGTCTGAGCACACCCGGCGAGGGCTCCACGTTCTGGTTCGAGCTGTCCTTGCGGCGCGGGGATCGCTCGACGGCGTCGGATCGGGTCCGTGAGCCACGTCGCCTCGAGGGCAAGCGTGCGCTGGTCGTCGACGACAACACCACGAATCGCAAGATCCTCCGACAGCAGCTGTCGTCATGGAGCGTCGAGGTCGTCGAGGCAGCGGACGGCTACGAGGCCGTTGCGCTCGCCGGTGCCGCCGCCGCCAGCGGGGAGCCCTTCGACATCGGCGTGCTCGATCTCAACATGCCCGGCATGGACGGGATCGAGCTCGCCCGCTTGCTCCGCGCGAGGGTCACGACCTCGCCCATGCTGCTCTTCTTGCTCAGCTCCTCAGGCGATCGACTGAGCGCGGCGGAGGCGCACCTGCGTGGCTTCGCGGCGAGTCTGACTAAGCCAGTCCGGCCGTCGGAGCTCTTCGACTGCCTCATCACCAGCCTGAACGACGAGGCCGGGCCGCCATCGACCGCGCGCGTCGCCGTCACGCCCGCGAGCACGGAAGGACGAGGAATGATCCTGCTGGTCGAGGACAACAAGATGAACCAGCTGGTGGGCTCGAAGGTCCTCGCCAAGCTGGGCTACGAGTTCGAGATCGCCAACCATGGGGGCGAGGCGATCCTTGCGATGCGCTCGCGCGCCTTTGACGCGGTCCTCATGGACTGCCAGATGCCCGAGATGGATGGCTACGAGGCAACCGCAGAGATCCGCCGGGTCGAGGGCTCATCTCGCCACACGCCGATCATCGCGATGACCGCAGCCGCGATGGAGGGCGACCGGGAGGCCTGCCTCGCGGCGGGGATGGACGACTACGTCACCAAGCCGATCCGCATCGAGGCGATCGCCGACGTGCTCGAGCGATGGCTCGGTGGCGTCACCCAGGTGGCGGACGCACCGACGGCGGCGGGCAACGAGGGCGCCACGCCGCTTGATCCCGAGCAGATCTCGCTGCTGTTGAGCCTCGACGACGGCGAGGGCGCCGTGCTCGCCGAGATCATCGGCCAGTACCTCGTGCAGACGTCCGAGGGTCGTGGCGAGCTCGTTCGCGTGATGGGCCAGGGCGACGTCGAGGCGATCCAGCGCGCCGCGCACGCACTTCGTGGTGCGAGCGCCAACATCGGCGCCACGACGCTGGCTTCGGTCTGCGAGCAGATGGAGATGAACGCGCGTATGGCGCGCTTCGACGAGACCACCGAGCTGGTGGTGAGCTTCGATGCCGAGTTCGCGCGGGTCAGCGACGCCCTCAACAGCCTTCTCGTGCCGAGCAGCTGACATGCGCATCCTCATCGCCGACGACGACGCCACCAGCCGCCTCATGCTTGAGGCGATCGCCACGAAACTGGGCCACGAGTGCCTCATCGCGACAGACGGCTCCGCGGCGTGGGACCTCTTGTCCACGTCGGGTGTCGACGTCTTGCTCTCCGACTGGATGATGCCCGGTGTCGACGGGCCGGAGCTCTGCCGACGGGTGCGCCACGAGCTGAGCGGCCAGTACGTCTACATCGTGCTGATCACCGCGCTCGGGAACCATCAGCAGGTGCTCGAGGGCATGGGCGCAGGCGCGGATGACTACCTCATCAAGCCCGTCGACCCCTTCTCGGTTCGGTCTCGGCTGATCGCCGCGGAGCGCGTCACGGCGCTGCACCGTGAGCTCGTCGACGTCCAGTCGATGCTGGAACGGTCCACCGCTGTCGCGACGGAGCGCTCGCTCACCGACGCGCTCACGGGGCTCAGCAACCGCCGGCGCATGGAGGAGGACCTTGCCAACATGCACGCTCGAGCGCAGCGCGTCTTTCGAAACTACGGCGTGGCGCTCTTCGACATCGATCACTTCAAGGCGTACAACGATCACCACGGGCACCTCAAGGGCGACGAGATCCTGCGCCGGGTGGCCCACCGCTTCGTCAACGACGTGCGTTCCGGCGAGCGCGTCTACCGCTACGGCGGCGAGGAGTTCCTCTTGCTCCTCGACGACTGCACGCACGAGGGCGCGGTCGTCGCGGCCGAGCGACTCCGGCTCGCGGTCGCGGATCTCGGCATCCCGCACGAGTCGCGTCCCGACTCGCCGAAGCTGGTCACGCTGAGCGGCGGCGTGGCGTGCTGGGACCCGGTCTCGACCCGGACTGTGGCCGAGCTGCTCGAGCTTGCGGATCGAGCGCTCTTCGAGGCGAAGTCCGCTGGCCGCAACTGCATCCGCTCGGCCGATGAGCCCGCCAGGATCGCGCACGGGGTCTGACTCGCCGTCACGGTCCCAACCTGCACCACGACCGCGTGGGCGCTCGGCACCGGCAGGGACGACCAGGCCGACGCGGGCGCACGCCGGTGTCGGGCTATGTCGCGGGTGACGTCGCCGTGAGCTCCTCTGACCGCGCCCAGAGCGCCTGAGCGAGCGCGACGTCGCGTGATCGGCGGCTGGACTGCACGACGCGCGGATAGCCGCGCTGCTCGAACGGGCCGTCGGGACCGATGTAGGCGCCGTTGGCGACGTCGGTGACGGTCGCTGCGTAGAGCGCGGGGAGCGCCCCCATCTGCGCGCTCTGCGCGAACTGGTTGCCGAGCTTCATCACGCGGTCCTGGATCGACTCGGTGTGCGTCTGAAGATCCGTCGCGGCGTACCCGGGGTGTGCCGCGACCGCTCGGCGACCCGAGTCCACCGCAGCGAGCCTGCGGGCGAGCTCGTAGGTGAACAGAAGGTTCGCGAGCTTCGACTGGGCGTAGGCACCCCAGCGCCGATAGCGACGATGCTCCCAGCTGAGATCGTTGACGTCGACGCGGCCTATTCGGTGCGCCTGGCTCGACATCGTCACCACGCGGTCCGTAATCCGATCCAGCAGCAAGCAGGTCAACGCGAAGTGCCCGAAGTGGTTGGTGCCGATCTGCAGCTCGAAGCCGTCCACGGTCTGGCGCTTCGGCGTCGCCATGACCCCTGCGTTGTTGATCAGGACGGCGATCTCCCCAACGCCCGCGGCGAATGCCCGCACCGAGCCCAGATCGGCGAGGTCAAGTTGCCGAACCTCGGCGTTCTCACCGAGCGCGGACGCGATCCGCGCACCCTTGGCAACGTCGCGGCACGCCATGACGACGTGTGCCCCACCTCGTGAGAGATCTCCCGCGAGGACTGCGCCGAACCCGCTGCTCGCTCCGGTGACCACGAACGTTCGTCCCTGCAGGTCACCAACGTGCGAGGCGGTCCATCTCGTCACGCACTCAACGCTACCAATGAGCTGCTCTCACACTGCCGGTGCGGTGATCCTCTCCGCGGTTCATCGTGCGGTCGGGCGCGATCGCGACGCGCTCACGAGTCGTGTCGCACCGAGCAGCGCGACCACCGCCGCCGTGACGGCGACGCCAGCCTCACCGACGAGCGGCCACGCCCACGGCGATGCGGGGGCACCGAGCTGGTTCCCCGCGAGCACCCACGGCGCGCTGCGCGCCAGTGCGATCCACCAGGCGAGGATCGCGGCGGCAATCGCCACGGTGCTCAGCGAGAGGACGCCGGCGCCGATCCAGACGGCACGCGCCAGCAACGGCGACGGCTCCAGGTGCCGCTCGGCCCCGATGGCCGCGATCGTCCACGCCACGACCATCGCGACGATGAGGAGTGCCCAGCAGAGGAACGCCGCGAGGTAGCCAACGGACGTGCCGTTGCGCTGCCCCGGCGTGAGCTGGTGCGCCCAGACTGCCAGTCCCGCCGTAGCCGAGAGTGCCACGAGGCTCAGGCCGGCGGCGGCGAGCACGGGTCGACGCAGGACCCGCCATCGCCCGGCCGAAAAGGTGCGCCGAAGACTCGGCAGGGCAACGACGACCACGCCCGTCACCGTGAGCGCACCGACGGCCGCGAACACCACGACGACCCCGTACATCAACTCGGGCACGAGCTGGTCGCGGGTCGGCACGCCCATTTGCCAGTGCTCGGAGAACTTTGCGAAGCCGCAGCCTGCGACCACGAGTGCGGCCCACGCCACGAGGATCACGCGCGCGCCGGCACGAACCCGGTCGAGCGGCGGCCGATCACGCCCGATGAGGGCCTGCTCTCGCAGGTGCTCCTTTGCCCCGGCCAGCAGCAGCGAACGCCGCTGCGACCGCGTCGGCCCACCATCGTCGGACATGTCCTCGACGAGCGCCAGCAGCTCCGCGCCGTAGCGCTCACGCCACTGCCTGGGGTACCACCGCACGAGCCGGCGATCGTCGCTCATGCTGGCCGCAGCCCGATGGTGCGCAAGCCGAGCCTGGTGCTGCCCGCCGCGACGACGCGGGCCATGCTCTGCACGGCGTCGGCCAGCTCGACTCGGCCCGCCGCGGTGATCTCGTAGGGGCGGCGGCGATCGTCGGACGGGAGGGGCTCGATCAGTCCCCGCTCCTCCAGCCGTGTGATCGCGCCGTAGAGCGATCCCGGACCGAGCCGCACGCCCGCGAACTGCTCGATGTCGCGGGCCAGCGCATGCCCGTGCTTGGCCCCGGACGCCAAGCTCGTGAGCACCAGGACCGTCGGCTCGTTGTTCCGGCCCAGCTTCTCCGCCATGCCGGGCACGATACTACGTCATACGTAGTAACGCAAGGCGTAGTAGTGCTCACGTCGGTGCGTCGCCGATCGCCGCCCGCCCGTCGGCGTCGACGACGACGTCGGCGATGCCGAACCGTTCCAAGAAGAGCGCAGGGACGTCGGCGCGACCCACGACGCTGATGACCGGCGATTGTCCGAGCTGGCGGTCCACCAGCGTGGGCTCATCGAATTGGTAGAAGGTAAGGCAGCGCTCGACGCGTCGCGCCCCCGCGATCACGCCCGTCACGAAGGGGGACGACGGATGCGTGGACGTGTACCAGTTGCTCACCTCAATGTCCACCATTGCAACGGGCACGGGGACGAAGCCGTAGACGACGCTCCACTCTCCATCCTGGTGGACCTGGAGGACCATCTCGGCACCCTCCTCGACGATCCGATAGCGCCAACCGGACTGGTCGCACTCGACTCCCACCGCGAACGGCATCGGGTCGAGGAGCCCGCCTCCGCCGAAGCCGACGTCGGCGAGCCATGGCTCGCCATGGACCACGACGCGAAGGACCAGATGATTGAGCGGGCCGGGCTCGCTGGTGGCGTCGCTTCTCACCCTCGCCAGCATGGGTTCGACCTCGTCGACGTGGATCGACCTCAGCGCGGCCATGAACAGCATGTTCTGCTCGAAGCAGTATCCGCCGCGGCGCCGGGCGACGAGCTTGTCCTCGAGCTGCTCGGGTGCCAGCGACACGGCTCGACCGGCGCTGGAGTCGAAGTTCTCAAAGGGCACCGTCGTCGCGTGCGACCGATGCAACGAGGCGAGCGAGGCGGCGCCGTGATGCTCGATTCTCGCCAGGTACGCGTCGAGATCCGTCAGTTCCGGCAAGGCGCCCGAGGCTATCGGCGCACGACGCGGGCCGTCGAAGCCCGACCGCACGCCGGGTCCGTCGACTCCTCGTGAGGCTGCGGTCGACCGAGATCCACGTCGACCTGCAATCGTGTCCAGGTGTTGCACTGGCGATCTCGGCTCTCGACGGCGGTGGTGGTGGTGACGTCCGTGCTCGTCGCGTCGATCTCGAGCTCGTCGAACGCGCTGGCGACGCCCCGGCATCTGCAGGTCACCGGCTACGCGGTCGACTCGACCTCGCCGGCGACGATCGACGCGCAGGCACCTGCCCTCACGACGGTCGGTGTCGATGGGATCGACGTCGCGCGAGCGGGCAACGCGGTGACGATGCCGTCACCCGGCGCGCTCCGTCTGCTCGCCACCGCGCACGCCGACGGACTGAGTGCCGAGTTGCTCGTGAGCAACTTCGAGGGGAACGACGCGTCGACCGCCGTCGCGACGCGACTCCTCACGTCCGATACCCGTCGAGCGCGTGTGGCAGCATCGCTCGCTCGGCTCGTGCGGGAACAGGGGTGGGACGGCATCACGGTCGACCTCGAGGCCCTCGCCGCTCGCGACGCCCAGGGGCTCGTCGGCTTTGTCGCGCGCCTGCGCGTGCTGCTGGCACCTCGGTTCCACGTCGCCGTGGACGTCAGTGCCACGCCCTCGCTCGCCGAGTACTCCCGGTCCGGCTATCACCTCGGCTCCCTCGGCCGCGTCGCTGACGTGGTGCTCATGGCGTACGACGAAGACGGCCCGTGGTCTGGTCCCGGACCGATCGGCGGCCTTCCCTGGCAACGTGCCGCCGTGGCTGCGGCACGTCACGCCGTCCCTGGTCGGCGCCTCATCCTCGGCGTCGCCGCGTACGGCTACACGTGGCCACCCGGCGCTCGGGTGCACGACGGGATCTCGGTGACCGACGCGCAGGCCCGCCGTCTGGCGGCAGCATCCGCGAGGCGGCCGCGCTGGGTCCCCTCGCAAGGAGAGTGGACCGTGCGGCTGCGCAACGGGACGGTGCTGTGGTGGTCGGACGACCGCTCCTACGCACTTCGTCGGCGCATTGCCGTTCGTGACGGCCTCGCCGGTCTCGCGGTCTGGCAGCTCGCGTCGTCTGATCTCTTGCCACGGCCTTGACCTTTGGGGTAGCGGCGCACCGGCCGGCCCCGTTCCGGGCTGCGTGACCGACAGCGCTCGGACGACGCCGCTGGTTCGGAGGACCGCGGCACAAGCACCACCAAGCACCGGACGGCGGGACGCGAATCGTACGATGCGGGCGTGGCGCCAGGTCTCGATCTCGGCGATCGGCACGGCCGCTCGATCTGGAACCAGCTGATCGGAAGACCGCTCCGGTCGAGCGACGCGTCAGACGAGCAGATCACGCCGGTCGAGGGACTCTCGGCGCTGTCCCTCGACGCGCTGACGTCGGTTGCCTACGGTCCCGAGGCGATCATCGTCGTGCTCGCGGTCGGCGGCGCGAGCGCCCTGGACCTGATCCTGCCGATCACCCTCGCGATCATCGCGCTGCTCGCCATCTTGGTGATCTCCTACCGCCAGGTCATCGACGCGTATCCCGCCGGCGGCGGCGCCTACGCCGTGTCCCGCGAGAACCTGGGTGTCGGAGCGAGCCTCCTCGCCGGCGGCTCGCTGATCGTCGACTACATCCTGACCGTCACGGTGTCGATCGCCGCGGGGGTGGGCTCTCTCACGTCGGCCTTCCCGTCCCTCGCGTCGCTGACGGTCCCGTTGTGCCTCGCGTTCCTCGTCGTCATCACGCTGCTCAACCTGCGTGGCCTGGGCGCCAGCGCCCGGGCGTTCCTGCTGCCCACGCTGCTGTTCGTCGTCGGCCTGCTCGCGATCATCGCCGTCGGGCTCATCCACCCGCTCGGCCTGCACGAGGCGCAGCCGGGGCGCTCGCTCCTCGCCATGCACGGGCTGCAGGTCGTGTCCGTGCTCTTGGTCCTCAAGGCATTCTCCGCGGGCTGCAGCGCGCTCACCGGTGTCGAGGCGATCGCGAACGGCGTCCCGCTGTTCAAGGAGCCACGGGTGCTACGCGCGAAGCGCACCGAGGTCCTGCTCGGCTCGATCCTCGGCACGATGCTCCTCGGCCTCGCCGTGCTCGCGCAGCGATGGCACGTCGCTCCTCGGTCGGGTCAGACGGCCCTCAGCCAGATCATGGGCATGGCGGTCGGGCGGCACTGGGCGTACTACGTGGTGTCGCTCACCATCACGATCGTGCTCGCGCTCGCGGCGAACACCTCGTTCGGCGGGCTGCCCATCCTCACGAGCCTGCTCGCGCGTGACAACTACCTGCCCCACTTCTTCGGTCTCCGGGGCGATCGGCAGGTCTTCAGCAACGGGATCTTGGTGCTCTCGGCCCTGTCCGCGGCACTCTTGGTCGCTGTCGGCGGCAGCACCAACTCGATGATCCCGCTCTTCGCGATCGGGGTCTTCACCGGCTTCACGCTGTCGCAGTCGGGTCTCGTGGTGCACTGGTGGCGAACGCGGCCCGCTCGCTGGCAGTACCGCGCCGCCGTGAACGGCCTCGGCGCACTCGTCACGCTGCTCGCGACGGTGATCTTCCTGATCACGAAGTTCCAGGCGGGCGCCTGGGTCGTCGTGGTCGCGATCCCCGCGTTCATCGTGCTCTTCCACCGGGTCAACGCGTACTACCGGCGCGCAGCCGCGGAGATCAAGGTGGGATCCGTGCCCGGCCCTCCCGTCGCACGGCCGTCGCTGATCATCGTGCCGATCAACAACGTGTCGGCGATCACCCAGCGCGCGATCGGTGAGGCACTCTCGCTCGGCGGGGACGTGGTGGCGCTGTACGTCTCGCTCGACTACCCCGATGAGGACCGCCGTGACGGTCCCGAGATCGAGGCGCTCTGGCGGGCGTGGCACCCCGGTCCCCCGCTCGAGGTGCTGCACACCGAGTTCGCGTCGGTGGTGGAGCCGATCGTCGACTACATCGACCGAGCCAGGGCGAAGGGCGACCGCCAGATCGTGGTCCTGATCCCGGTCGTCGAGCCTCGCCGCCTGCGCTATCGGCTCTTGCACAACCACATCGACCTCGTCTTGCGGTCGGCGCTGCGCAAGCGTGCCGACGTGGTGGTCGCTCGCGTGCGGATGCCGCTCGACGTCGCGCCCCGGAGCGACGCGTCGCCGCACAGCTCGCCAGTGACCGGTCCCGGCGGCGTCGAACAGCCTGTGGCCGGGGCGACGACCGCCGAAGAGGACGGGGCCTAGCCCCAATACCGCTTACTTAGGCTGACAACATCCGAATTCTCCCGACTCGGTGGCGTCGTGCACGATCCTCCAGCTCCGTCTGGTCGAGATCGCCTGACGCCCCAGATTCGATGGCCGCCTCGACGTTTCGTTTCAAAGTGATTCGAAAGTCCTGCACAAGACAGTTCAAGCGAAGCACTTCTCAATTGCAGCTTGCCCTGCAGGTTGAATGTCGGTCGCGAGTTTCGGATCTGGAGTCACAGGTAGTAAACCCGAGTCTATGCCCAGCCACGGACCCCAGTAGAAGATCCCTCTCATTTTGTGCTGCTTCATGAAGTCGCATGCTGCAGTAAACCAATGTCCTTGGATGGCCTGATTGAACGGGTGCTTCTTGAAGGAGAGCCCTGCGACCGAGGGGTTCTGATACTCGCCGTCTTGTGCAGTAATGCCAACTTCGTCGATTGTGACTGCCGAGATATTCGGGATCTTGTAGATCGATTGCGCCTTCAGCAAGTGATTCCACTGAGACACGAGAACCTTAACGCTCTCGTTCGATTTTGCGTTCGGGATTTTTGGATACGCATCTATTGCATTGGACGTGCCACCTTGCCATGTCTTCGTAACTGGCGTAGCCCAGGAATAGGTAAATTCCAATCCGCCCTTGTAGATCTTTCGGCTCGAGGAGATTGCGCCAGGCCAAATTTCCGCATGCGCGAGGCTGTTTAACTCGGTTGAAATGGAGAAGAATTGAACATTGTTGGCTTGAGCCATGAGAAGGTACGGGCGAAGCACCCTCAAATAACTCTTGAACCACGCATTGGGATTTTTCGGAGCCAGAATGCCCCGCCAGGAGCTCGGGGTCTTTTTTTTGAGAAGTCGCTCATCGACCAAAGGTCGAAGAGCGACTTCAAGCCCCGCATTGTGGGCGATTGTCACAATACTTGCAAGAACAGCGGGCGTGGGACTCTGAAAGATTGAACTGTAATTGCACACCGATTTCGCGTACACGTTGTTGGACGTAAGCGATGCGGTGTAGAGAGGAAATGCAAGACCAATAGCATTTGCACCAAGAGCCTTGAATTGTGATACTTGGGTCGTTGCCCACTGATCAATGAGACTTTGTGGTTGGCAATTGTCGGCTACGAAGGTATCAATGCCAAACACATACTTGGGTGACGCGTGCGCACTTCTTGGTACAGCTCCCGCGGCCGTACCTAACGTGACGATTAGTAACCCACTAATGCCCACCAGTAGAACTCTCATGGCGTTCACCCTCATCTTGAAAATTCCTCCTCACGATGACCGTAACGGTGTCACGAGCCCGGCATGGTAGCAGTCGTTTCAATCGGCGAGGCAGTAGTGGACAACAATCAAGCGATCAACTCGTCATGCTTATGCGGCCACCTTGTCAAGTTGTGACTCCGGGGCTCCGGGCGCCCGCAGAGCTGCTGGGCTGCAAATCTTTGCAGTGACTATCTCCGGCCTAGCCCAGGTCTAGCCCGCGGCCATCTAGGACCGGGGCAGACGCTCGCGGTCACGGCGTGGGACCAGGCCGTTGGCCTCAGCTCGCCGCGCCGGCCGTCGATCGGAGTGGGGCGGTCGAGACCGACGCGGCCCCGAGCAGGGTGGCGAGATTGCCGGCATAGAAGCTGGCCCTGTCCGAGTCGCTGGTGTCGGTGAGCGTCGCTTCGAACTTCGCCAGTGGATCCTTGCCGCCCTCGGGGTGCGGGTAGTCGGTCGAGAACATGAAGAGCTCGGCGCCTGCCTGTTCGATCATCCAGCCGACGGGCTCCCCGGGGAACGGCGTGAACTTGAGGTGCCGGCGCACGTAGTCCGAGGGCCGATCTGCCAGCTTGCGCAGGGGCTCTTCGGTCCTCTTGAACGCGCGCTGGCCGTAGTCGAGATGATGCAGCCACGACACCACCCACCCGGCGCCCTGCTCGATGCAGCCACCCCGAAGGCCAGGGTGCCGATCGAAGAGACCGTCGAAGATGAGGGCCCCGAGGAACACCTCGGGGGAGTGGTGGATGGCCAGGTAGTCCTTGGAGCGAACGTTCTCGCCGCCGCCGAGGTGGTCGGTGACGGGCATCTCGTTGTTGTGGAACGCCGGGTCGAGCAATCGCCCGCCGCCGCCGACGTGCAGGACGAACGGGATGTCCGAGCGCGCCAGCAACGCCCAGAAGTCGTCGAGCGCGGGGTGCGTGGGCGCCCGCTCGCCCGGCGCGGTCGAGGGGACCATCACCGCGGCGCAGCCCGCCGCGATCGCCTCGTCCGCACACCCAACGGCGCGCGTAGGGTCGTCCAGCGGCACGAACGCGACGGCGAGCAGCCGGGGGTCCTCGGCGCAGAACGCGGCCATGGCCCTGTTCTGCGCGGACGCGCCGGCGTAGAGACGCTCGAGATCGCGGCCCGTGAACATGCTCGTGGCGAAGGTGGCGAAGACGAGCTGGGCCTGGAAGCCGAGGAGATCGAGGACACGGCTGCGCTCGACGGGGTCAAAGCCGCCCATCGCCGACCACCCCTTGTCGGTCAGGAGGCGCTCCTCGGCGATGGCCGCCTTCGACGGATCAGCTCGCCGCGAGCTGGCTTTGGCGACCGCGTCGTCCAAGACGGGCGCCAGGGCGTCCATGCCGCCCCGGCGCAGCCGTTCGCGCTGCGTCGGCTCGATGAAGGCGTCCAGGAAGTCGGCCAGCTCCATCACGTGGCTGTCGGCGTCAAGAATCGTTCGTCCCTCGGCGTAGGTCATCGACTCCCCCTCGCTTGCAGCTGCTCGCCGCTGGTGACATTCTGTCACGCTCGTGGGTGACAGAATGCCACCATGCGTGCCCCCGCTGCAACCCGGACCCTGCCGGCCGCCGCCGGCGTGCAGGGAGTGCCGCCTCGGGCCGACCGCCGCGACTCGCTGCTCGACGCCGCCGCGGACATGGTCGCCACCGGCCACGTCGAGACGGTGTCCATGGAGGCCGTCGCGAAGGCAGCCGGCGTCAGCCGGGCCCTCGTGTACAAGCACTTCGCCAATCGGCACGACCTGCTCAGCTCGCTCTACGAGCGCGAGTCGGCACATCTGCACTCCCAGCTCGCTGCCGACGTTCGAGCGGCCGGCGATCTCGCCGGCATGCTCCGCGCCCTGGTCCATGGCGCCCTTGCCGCGCAGGCCAGCCGGGGCGCCACGCTGGCCACGCTCAACTCCGGAGGCGGGAGGCCCTCGGCGCAGCGCACCGTCCAGCGTCGCAGGGACGGCCAGACGCTCCGCTACTTCACCAGCCAGGCGGTTGCCGAGTACGACGTCGACGAGCTCGACGCGAGAACCGGGCTCGCCATCGCGCTTGGCTCGATCCCGACGGTGCTGGCGCGGTGGCGACTGCGTCCCACGCTCGAGAACGCGGCACGTCTCGAGGACAGCTTCGTGGCCATGGGCATCGGGGGCATGCACGAGCTCGCGCGTCGTCGGAAGTCGACGAGCGTGGCGAACGCCGGCACGCACTGATCGCACAGATCGCGGGCGAACGACGCCATCGCACGCTGCTGCACCGGTGTGGACTCGACTCCCGTCACGGCATCCGGGTGCGTGCCACGCCCGTTAGCGTTCGGACCGTGCGCCGTGCCAGACGGCGCGGCGGCCGGCTCGTCGCGACGGCAGCCGTGCTCATGTTCGTCGCCGCGCCTGCGATCGCCTCGGCCGCCGAGCAACCACGACGGTCGGCCTCCCGAGCGTCGACCGTCGTGGTCGCGGTGAAGGGCAACCGCCTCGTCAACGCCGTGGGAAAGACGACCCGACTGCTCGGGGTGGACCGCTCGGGGACCGAGTACGCGTGCGAGCAGGGGTGGGGGATCTTCGACGGGCCGTCCACCAACTCGTCGATCGCCGCGATCAGGTCGTGGCACTCGAACGCGGTGCGCCTGCCCCTCAACGAGGGGTGCTGGCTCGGCCTCTACACGAGGTCCAACGATCCTGTCGACGCCGGTCGCAACCCGGCTCCCTTTGTGGGCGCCACGTACCGCACCGCAATCGGCGCGTACGTCAAGGCACTCCACGCCCACGGCATGGCCGTGATCCTCAGCCTCCAGGCGCTCGACGCGCCCGACGGCCTCGGCGTGCCCCCGATGGCTGATGCGGCGCACTCCACCGCCTTTTGGACCTCGGTCGCGACGTACTTCAAGGGCGACCGCGGCGACCTGTTCGACCTCTACAACGAGCCGAACTCGATCGGGTGGTCGTGCTGGAAGGCCGGGTGCGAGGTCTCGACGCCCGAGGGGAAGTACCGGGCAGCAGGCATGCAGTCACTCGTGAACGCGGTGCGCAAGACCGGCGCGACCCAGCCCCTCGTGCTCGGAGGGCTCGGCTACGCGGGCGACGAGCGGTCCTGGCTCGCCAACGAGCCCCGGGACCCTCGCAAGAGGCTCGTCGTCAGCTTCCATACCTACAACTCGACGTACTGCGACACGCTCGCGTGCTGGAACGCCGAGATCGCGCCCCTCGCCAAGGTCGTGCCCGTCGTGACCGGGGAGTTCGGCGAGACCGACTGCGCGACGCCGTACTCGTCCGCCTACATGTCCTTCGCGGATCGAACGGGCATCTCGTACCTGGGCTGGACGTGGGACGCGATCAGTCCCGGTGGCTGGACGTGCGCGGGTCCGTCGCTGATCGAGAACTACCGCGGCACGCCGTCGCCCGAGGGCGCCGCCCTCCGCGACCACCTGTCGTACCTCAGCGTGCACGGCCTCCTGCCGCCGTCGCCGTAGTGCTGGCGCCGTCGCGCGCAACGAGCGCGCGGTCGCCCAGGCGCGGACCCGCAGTTGGCCCCCGAGATCGTGGTCGCGATCCCGGGGCCTCCTGTCGACCTGGGTGTGTGGTGCTGCCTAGGCCCCCACGGGCTCGCGCGGGGGTGACGTCGCCGCGAAGCCCGACCCGAGCTTGTTCGTTGCCCGGACCGTGAGCACCCAGTTGACGTTCGGGGTCAGACCTTGCACGACGGCGTCGTGCGTCGAGGCGCCGATGTGGAGCACCACGGTCTTCCGTCCCTTCGACACCGCCGTGACGAGGTAGCCCGTCACCGAGTCACCACCGTTGTTGCTCGGTGACTTCCACGAGGCATCGAGGCTCCGCACGCCGATGTGCACCGAGAGGCCAAGCGGCGCCGTGGGCGTGCTCGCCATGTAGGTGAACACGGCGGCAGTTGTCGTGGCACTCGTCGGCCTCGGCGGCTGCGTCACCGTGCCGCCGAGCGTCGAGATCGTGACGTCGACCTTCGAGCCCGCGTGGCCGGACGGCGCGAGGACCGTGATCGGGCCACTCGCCGTCAGCTCTGGCATCGACTCGATCGTGGCGATGGCCCCTCCGAAGTGGACGGCCGTCACCGCAGAGTCGAGCGAGCCCTGGATCGTGACCAGCGTGCCGCCGTGCGCGGGCCCTGACGACGGTCGACTCGAGCTCACGACCGGTCGTCCCGGGTACGCGAGCGTGAGCGTGTCGACCGCCGGGTTGGGCACACTGCACCCCGTGACGGTGCACACCAGGACGTCGGCCGGGTACGTGAACCCCTGCGGGATCGCGACGGTGAGCGACGTGCTCGTCTGGCTCGTGATGGTGGTCGACGTCGACGACAAGAAGCTGAACGGCGCTTGGAGCTGGAGCTCGACGCTCGTGACGTCGTCCAGCCCCGCGCCGGTCACGTGGAGCGTCCCGGGACTCGCCTGTGCCGCCACGTGCTTGGAGATGCTCAGCAGCGTGGGCGTCCCGGCATAGCTGAACGACGACACGTTCGAGAGGCCCGCAGAGGACTGCACCGAGATCGGGGTCGCGACCGGACCGACCGACGCTGAGCCGGCGGTGATCCCGATGGTGAGCGCGTCGGGCGTCACGCCTTCGATGGCGAAGTCCTCCGAGAAGTTGGGTCCGGCAGTCCCGACGTTCGCCCACTCGAACGTGAGCAGGTTGAAGCCAGTGCCCGAGATCGTCGAGCTCGTCCCTCCGTTCTCGCTCGCGTACGTGGGCAGGACCGAGCTGATCGTCGGCGCCGGCGCGTAGTCATACTCGTCGGGCGCAGGGACCACCTCGCACCCGCAGCCCGCGGGCGCGGCGAACGAGCCATCGGGCGCGAAGACGATCGGACCCTGGTAGGCGGGCAGGATCGTGACGGGCGACGAGCTCGTCCCCGCGGCCGTCGTCACCGTGACGGCGACCGCGCAACTTCCCTGGGATGCCGACACCGCGCAGGTGCCGTCGCTCGCCGGCACTGAGACGGCGAGCTCGTTGTCGCTGTTGTGCGAGACGCTGAGGATCGTCGCCACGACGTCACCGAAGTGCACGGCCGTCGCGCCGGAGAGCCCCGCGCCCACGATGGTCACGGCGTTGCCGCCCGCGCTCGGTCCCGTCGGCGCACTCAGGTAGTCGACGACGGGCGCCCCGCTGGGAGCGTTCGCCCGGTAGTGGTAGGTCGATGCCGCCCCTGGCGCGCTCGACTCGGGCGTGGCGCCGGCGGTGACGACCGTGACGTCGGCGCTGCCCGCGGTGCCCGCAGGGGTGCCAGCCGGCGGGGCGTACGCCGGGACGTCGACGGTGACCGCGGTCGAGCTCCAGGTCACCACGGCCGCCGCGACGTTGCCGAAGTAGATCGAGCCCGGCGACGCGCCAAAGTTGGCGCCGTTGACCACGAGCGTCCCGCCACCGTTCGCCGCGCCGCTCGTCACCGAGAGCGAGGTGACGTCCGGTGGCGCGGTGCCCTCCGTCCCCGCGGCGAGGGTGCAGAGCTGGGCGGCAAGTCCTGGTGCGCCATTGTGATCGGTCACTCGCGGGGTGCCGAGCCCCGACGCGAGGTCGTAGCCGGCCCCTGCCGGCCAGTCCACTGCACCGCCGACGCCGAGGTTGTCGTTGTTGCCAACCGTCACGTCACTGAAGGCCGCGGCATAGTTCGACGGCGACGAAGCCGAGAGCTGGTACAGCAAGGGGTCCGCGAACCCGACGCCGTTCGCGAGCCCGTTGCACCCGCTCGACGCACTGATCTCGGCGAGCATCGCGGCCCACAGCGGCGTCGACGACGACGTCCCGCCGATCTGGAACCACTGCCCGCCATACTCGATCGTGATGCCCGTCTGCGGGTCGGCGAGGGCGCTCACGTCAGGCGCCTCGCGGCAGTGCGTCCCTGACGGCAGCGTGGTGTCGATCCCCTGGAGGTGGAAGTTGTCCGCGGTGCCGCTCGGGTCGTTGCTGCAGGGCTCGGTCGACGAGGTCTGGGCGACCGCGGTGGCGGTCTGCCAAGCCGGCATGGCCCACAACTCGGAGATCCCGCCGCCGCCTGCGCCGCCGTCGTCGCCGTTGTTCCACACGGTTTCGACGGGCGGCTCCGTGGCGTCAAGGATCGTGGTCCCACCAACCGACGTGACGTAGGGCTGGCTGCTCGGGTCGTCGACCGAGAGGTTGGCCGCAACCGGGACCGAGTCGTGGCTCGCGCAGTCGTCCGAGCCGTCGTCGCCCGCCGCGGAGAACACGGTCTGGCCCTGTGCGGCAGTCTCTTCGAAGATCTCGTTCTCCACTTGGGGCACGCCCGGTGCGCCTTCTTGGAGGTTCGTCTCGCACAGCCCCCAGCTCGACGTGACCTGGCCGGCGTCGTCCGCGATGGCGATGGCGTTCCAGGTGTCGAGCGGTCCGAATGGATCGTCCATGTTCGGACCAGAGAACACGTGGATGTCCGCCCCCGGCGCGAGTGCGGCGACGTCCTCGACGTCGAGCGCCGCCTCGCCGCTGCCTGGGCCCGTGCCGGGTCCGCCGTCAACTGTCGTGACGGTGAGCTGGCTCGTGTGATCAGCCCCGAAATAGCACTCCTCGAATGACTGCAGGTCCGACGTGGCGAACGGCTCGAGCTCATAGACGTCGATCGTCTGGCCCGACGCAAGGTCGCCCGCGCCGTAGAGGGGGTCGACGCCGTACGAGGCGGCGACTTGCTGGTCCGTCAGCGCTCCGTACGCTTGTTGCTCGAGCGCGTCGCCGCACGCGACGGGCCCACCGTTGGACGTCCGAGGCGCTGCGGGCGACGGCGTCATGCCATGGTGGCGGGAGCCGAGGTGCTTGAGCCCGCTTGTCTCTCGGACGAGTTGGTCCAACCCGATCACGGCCTGGACGTCGCGAGCGATCGCGCCGGGCAGCCGCACCGCAGAGGTCGTTGCCTGCCCGATGGTCCCGTTGGCGAGACGGACGCGCACGAGACCGGTGTGGAACGCAGCCTGCGCGGTGGCGGCCGTGCCCGAGAACGTGACGAGGAGATGATTCGCCGACGTGCCCGTGAGACGCAGCCCGTCGGCCAAGAGCTGAGCTCGCACGGCATCGAGCGCCGCGGGTCGCGGTCCGAAACGGGCCGCGAATTGGCCCCGTGCCAGGTAGCGGTGGAACGAAGGTGACCGCGGGTTGGACACCCCTGCGATGAAGCGCGCCACCGCAGCGGGGTCAGGCAAACGAAGCGCAACCGCGCCCGACACAGGCGCGGTTGCGGCGAGCGCGCCGAGTACGTGGGTGCCGTGCTGCATCCTCGGCGCTGCGGTGACCGCCGCCAGCGCGCTCGTCGAGCCCTGGCGGGTCAGGACCGCTCGCGGCGCGGCCGCGCCCGGTGTGGTCAGTGCGAGCACTGTCGTCAGCGACGCCGCGCCAACGAGCAGCGGTCGCGTCGTGCGCCCTAGAAGTGAACCTCGTAGCACCCGGGGACCTCCCTCGCCTCAAGCTGTCGTGGAGCTGCTCGACGACGTCACACGCCGAGGCCTCCGGGGTAGATCGTCGCACGCGATGCGCCGTCGTGCTGAGACATGCAATGCGGGGCGTTTCGCGGTACCTGCTGGCCGCAGCGGGTCGTGACATCAGGTTCATCGGCGACGATGCCACCGGTGAAGAAGCCAGGACGCCACGAGGTCCTGCGACGAACTGCCAGCGTCCCGCTCGGACCTTGGCACGGCTACTCGTGGACTGAGCGCTCGTGCGCTCGATGACTGGATGGCTCTAGCTGGAACGTGCAGTGGGCAACGTCGAAGTGCCCGCCGAGGCATTCGGCGAGCCGGTCGAGTACGCGACCGCCCCCTCCGTCGGCAAGCCATGCATCGTCGACAACCACGTGTGCGGAGATGACGGGGATCCCGCTCGTGATGGTCCACACGTGAAGGTCGTGCACATCCAACACGCCAGGGGTCTCACAGATGTGGCCGCGGATCTCCGCGAGGTCGACACCTCTGGGTGTTGCCTCGAGCAGCACGTCCACGGCGTCACGGAGCAGCTTGACCGTTCGCGGCAGGATCAGCAGTCCTATGAGGATGGCAACGATCGCATTCGCCCGCTGATAACCCGACACGGCGATGACGAGTGCGGCGATGACCACCGCGAGTGCGCTGAGGAAGTCGGAGAGGACCTCGACAAGCGCAGCCTGGACGTTGAGGCTCTTCGATCGGCCATGGCGCAGCACCAACATGCTCGCCCCGTTCCCGGCGATCGCGGCGACAGCGAAGACAGCCATCTCCCCCGGTCTCGCCGAGACCGGATGTACGAGCTGCAGAGCGGCCGCGACGACGATGGATGCCCCGACACCAAATAGGACGACCGCGTTGGCCACGGCGGCCAGGATCTCCGCGCGCTGGTATCCGAAGGTCCGACTCCCGCTCGCCGGCCTTGTCGCGAACCAGATCGCGAGGAGTGACAGGCCCACCCCTGCGCCGTCCGCCGCCATGTGGCCAGCGTCGGCAAGGAGGGCGAGCGAGTGCGCGAGCACGCCGCCGATCACCTCGGCGGCAACGAGCGCACTCGTGATGCCGAGCACCCACGCCAGGCGGTCCCGCTCCTGGGCGGCCGCCGTCGCCACCCCGTACTCGCCGTGCTGTCCCATTACCGGCACCGTACCGATCCCAACGCAGGGATCAACGATCCGTCAACATCACGCATCTCGCTCGCGATCAACGGTTCTCCACACCCTCCGCGCTCTCCGTTTGGACAACGACAGAGCATTCAGCGTCCCGTGCCTTCGAAGGTTATGTCGTTGTTGACATTGCGTAGTGCCCGTTGTGAGGCACCTCCAGCACGATTTGCCGCTTCGGCGGACGACCTCGAACGGGACTGTCATTGCGTCAGCGCCCCTCGCACCAACAGAAAGCAGGCCACCATGTTGCACTCCCGCGGCAGCACCACGAGGAGCTCGTCTGGTTCGCCAGCCGACGCCGCGGGGTCGATGTCGACCACCGGGAGCCCTGACGACTATCCCGGGCTCCTCCGTCGCGCGGGCCGCCGCTACCGCCGCATGCCGATCTTCTTCAAGCTCGCGTCGGGTCTCGTCGGCGCGGCCCTCGTCGCCACCGGTGCCTACGCGGCCACCAACTGGGCCGTGGGCCTGGCGGGCGGCTCATCGGCCGAGGCACAGT
This sequence comes from Acidimicrobiaceae bacterium, assembly GCA_003162395.1. Taxonomy (GTDB): domain Bacteria; phylum Actinomycetota; class Acidimicrobiia; order Acidimicrobiales; family RAAP-2; genus Palsa-459. The sequence goes on along the minus strand of PMON01000070.1, from coordinate 70,164 downwards.
CGGGGACGGTCGCCAACCTCACGGTCACGGCCGTGGCAAGCCCCGCGGCCACGAACCTGTTGTTCCCCGGCGGCAACGGTGACGCCGTCGCCACGATCACGAACCCCAACCCGTTCCCGGTGACGGTCACCGCGCTGAACCTGCCGACGAACGTCACCTACGCGACCGGCTACACGACCTCGGCGCTCACGACGACACAGACCGGCTGCCTCGCCGCATCGCCCAGCTACGTCATCTGGAACTACTCGACCGGGGTCTCGGGCACCTCGCACACGCTCACGGCACCTCTCACGGTCGCGGCAAGCGGCACACTCACCGTCACGTTCACCAATGACGTCTCGATGACCGCGAGCGCTCCGTCGGCGTGCCAGGCGACGTTCTTCTCGATGCCATCGCTCACCGGTGTCACCGCCACCGGCGGTGCGGGGACAGCGACGACGAGCCCGGCCACGGACGCCTGGACCAGCTGAGCCGGAGCGCCTCCTCCCCGTGCGTGCGCAACGGGGGATCGGGCACGCGACGGCACGCTGACGCCGAGAGGATCCAGACACGATGCGACGGGCTTCACGCGGCAAGCACCGACGTTCGCGGTTCGCGAGCGGTCGCTTCACGCGAACCGGCACGTCGCACCAGCGCGAACGGACGAGGCCTCCTCAAGCGCCTCGCTCCCCCGCCACCGGCCGCGTCGGCGCTCGACGCTCGAGGCACACCAAGATCGTCGCCGGGCTGGTCGGTGCCGTGCTCGTCGCCGGTGCGGCGTACGCCGCCACGAACTGGTTGACGGGGCTCAACGCCGGGTCCTCGGCCGAGGGGCAGGCGGCGGCGGCGGCGAACCTCACCTTTGCCGCCGTTGCCTCCCCGTCGGCGAGCAACCTGCTGTACCCGGGCGGCACGGGTGACGTCGTCGTGACGATCACCAATCCCAACGTCTTCCCGGTCACGGTGTCCGGCGTCGACCTGCCGACCAACACCACCTATGCCACGGGCTACACCGCGTCGAACCTCACTGGATCGATCGCCGGGTGCGCCGCGGCAACCAGCGACGTGCTGTGGAACTACGCCTCCTCCTCGTCGGGCAGCGTCCACTCATTGACGACTGCCCTCACGGTGGCAGCAAGCGGCACCCTCACCGTCACGCTCACGAACGACGCGTCCATGACGACGTCCGCGCCTGCGGCCTGCGAGGGTGCGTACTTCTCTATGCCCTCGCTCACTGGCGTCGTCGCCTCCGGCGGTGCTGCGACCGCCACGCCGTCCCCCGCGACTGACGCGTGGACGAGCTGACTCGGGCCACAGCGTTGGGAGGCACCGTGCGGGCGTTGGCAGCCGAACTCCGGCGCGGTGCCGGTCGTGGCTCGAGAAGCCGCGCCTCAGGCTCCGGTGATGCCCACGCCCGTGAAGGTCACCGACGCGGACGCACCAGCGGTGCCGGCGGCGCCTCCTGAGCCGCCACCACCGTTGCTCGCGGAGGTGACGGTGACGCCGTAGGTGGAGGTCCCTCCCGTGTACGCGGAGCCGCCGCCGCCGCCGGCACCCGGTGTGTTGCCGATGCCGCCGCCCCCGCCGCCGCCTGGGGCCTCGCCGCCGCCCCCGCCGCCGCCGTTGCCGTCGGTTGCGCTGGTCCCTCCGCCGCCGCCGGCTCCACCGCCCGTGCTGGTGCCGGCCGCGCCCGAGTGACCGCCGCCGCCTGAGGCGCCGTCGGTGTTCGCGATCGAGCACGTGGGCGCGCACCCCGTGGTGGTCGTCGAGCCGGCTCCCCCGCCGTTGTTGTTGCTGCTGTTGGTGCCGACGACGGCGGTATTGGTGCCAGGGTTCGACGTCGGTCCGCCGCCTCCGGCGCCGCCGCTACCAGTGCTGCTCAATCCTCCCCCGCCGCCGGCACCACCGACCTCCACGATCGTCCCGGCGGGACTGCCCTGGAGATAGATGCACGTCGAGCCCCCGCCGCCACCCCCGACGTCCGCACCGCTCGACGCCTGGCCTCCGCCCGCGCCACCTGGCTCGCAGCCGGTCCCCGCCGTGCCGCCCGTAGTCGTGCCGCTGCCGCCGCCACCTGCGCCGCCCACGATCACGGTGAAGGTCGTCGACGACGACGTGTTCGGGATCGTGATCGTGCCGGCCACCTTTGCGCCCGCACCGCCGCTGCCCCCGCTCATGCCACCGCCCCCGCCTGCCCCGGTCATCGTGAAGCTGAACGTCGTGACGTGAGCGGGAACCGTGAGGGTGTGGGTCCCCGCAGTCGCGAGCGTCACCGTCGTCATCGTCGTCCCTTGGAACGACGCGCTGGCGGTGCTCTGCCAGTTGTTGCCCGAGATCGAGCTCACGGTGTAGGTGTACAGCGTGCCGGTCGCAAGCCCGGTGTCGGTGCACGACGTCGACGAGATCGTGCCGTAGCACCCGCTGCCGCTCGGGACCGCCGAGCCATTGCGCGTGACCTTGTAGCCAGTGATGTGCGCCCCCGAGCTCGGTGCGGTCCACGAGACCAGAAGGCTCGACGACGTCGGGCTCGTCGCGGTGCCGCCGGTCGGAGGATTGATCCCGCTCGCCTGGGACTGGGCCGGATGCGTGCTCGAGGTAAGCCCGATGATCCAGCTGCTGGCTCCGGCAATGCTGGCTGCGGCGAGCACGGTGATCGCGACGAGGAGCGGCAGCGTCCAGCTGACTCGCGCGGACACGAGGTTCCTCACCGCTGGCCCAGCTCGCACGTCTCGGCGCAGATGCTGCGGCGGGCGGCTGCATCGCCGGCATCGCGTCCACGCGGATCGTCCATCACCGGCGGGTGCGCACCGAGTGCGACGGGGTCACGTTCGGAGTCGAGCGAGTTGCGGCGCCAACGTGGAGGGTCTCTGTATCCGCCGAGCATGCTCTCGACCTAGATACTTACAGGCCGTCTGGCCACGCTGGTGGCTTTCACGCGTTGCTTGTACGTTCGCTCAGTTGAAGGGAGTTGCCATGAACGAGGGACCCAGTCGTCCGCGGATCCTGCCGGTCGCCGCTGTTGGCGACGAAACGACGCTCAACATCTTTCGGACGTTGGCCCACAACGCGGCGCTGTCCAAGGGGTTTCGGCGCCTCGGCGCACATCTCTTGACCGGAGGCGTGCTCCCTGCACGCGAACGGGAGATCGTCATCCTGAGAGTCGGCTGGCGCTGCGGCTCCGAGTACGAGTTCGGACAGCACCACGTCATTGGCACCTCGGTGGGGCTCACCGACGAGGAGATCGCCCGGCTCGCAGATTGCGGATCCGGTGACTGGGACGACGGCGACCGTGCGTTGGTCGCCCTTGCCGACGAGTTGTGCGAGGACGACCTAGTCGCGGAGGGCACGTGGCGCACCTTGAGCCAACGGTGGAGCGAGGCCGAGCTGCTCGAGCTGCTCGTCCTCGCCGGCTTCTATCGGTTGGTCTCGGGGATGCTCAACAGCGTGGGCGTCGCACTCGAGCCACCGACGCCGAGATGGCCTCCCAGTTCGTCGCCGAGGCGACGTGCACCCACTGAGGAGCAGTCGTGACAAGCCGCCTCGACGGTCGCAGGGTGCTGGTCGTGGGTGGCGGCACCAGGCCGAGCAGCGACCCCGATGCGCCCATGGGCAATGGTCGGGCGATCGCCGTCACCGCCGCCCGCCACGGTGCGTCGGTCGCCATCAGTGACCTTGACGGCGCAGCGGCGCAGTTCACTGCCGCGCTCATCGCGGCGGAAGGGGGCACCTCGTACGCGCTCGCGTCGGATGCAGCTGATCCCGGTGCGTGTGCGGCGACGGTCGAGTGGGCGCTCGGTGTGCTCGGGGGTCTCGACGGACTCGTGCTCAACGTGGGCATCGGCATCGGTCGGGGCCTGCAGGGCACCTCGGTCGAGGAGTGGGACGCCGTGCTCAACGTCAACGTGCGGTCACACTTCCTCACGCTGAAGGCGGCCCTGCCCGTGATGGGTGATCCATCCTCGACGGTGTTGATCGCCTCGGTCGCAGGGTTGCGTCCGGGCAGCAACATCCCGTCCTACGACAGCTCCAAGGCCGCGCAGATCGGGCTCATGCGACATGCCGCGCGCGAGGCCGCGAGCAGGGGCGGCCGCGTCAACGTGGTCGCGCCAGGCCTCATCGACACGCCGCTCGGGCGACTTGCGAGCGCGGGACGACCGAGCCGAGCCACGACCCGCATTCCGCTGGGTCGCCAGGGGACGTCCCTCGAGGTCGCTGACGCGGTGGTGTTCCTGCTGTCGCACGAGGCGAGCTACATCACCGGTCAGGTGCTCGCCGTGGACGGGGGGCTGTCCACGCTCGCCTGATCCCATCGCGCTGTGCTCGCACCACGTCACGCGGCACGCGGCGGTGGCCGAGGTGCCCGCCCAGCGTTCGTACACGCCTGCTGGTGGAGTTCGGCTGCGACGCTTGCTACGCAGTCTGCACCGGGTGGTCCTTCGGGTGGAAGCGCCACACGTAGAGCCCGAACTCGATGAGCCAGATGGTCTCGGGATAGGCCGCGATCCGCTCCATCGTCCCTGCGCCCAGTCCGAAGCTCCGGTGCGAGGCGAACAAGAAGAGCGCGATGGCAGAGACGGTGCTGAAGACCAGCATGTACCGACGCATCGACTCGGGCAGGCCGAGCACGGCGCCGAGGATGAAGATGCCCGCGTTGCCAACCCCGATCGCCAGGGCTGCGCCAGCGACGTGCATCGCGTGATTCGTGTTCTCAGGGAAGAGTCCGACGAGCACCGTTCCGACGCCGCCGATCCCCATGCAGGAGAACCCGATGAACGCGGCGATCCGCTCGGGGCGCAGCCGCTCGGAGAACTCGCGGTACAAGAGCGTCGACCCCGACACCATCACGATCCCGAGGTAGACGAACGCCACGTTCATGAGCACGTGGCGCGGCGAACAGACCACGTGCCCCCCGTACTGCCCGCAGCGGGAGTTCCCGAGGTCGCTGATCGAGTTGTTGATCACGCTGTACGACGGTTCGAACACCCACGCGACGGCGATCTGAGCAAAGAAGTAGAGCGCGCTCGAGACAAAGATCAGCGGCCCCAGCCACGGGTATCGGTCGCGGACGACGCGGGCCATGACGCTCAACCGCCGTGACACCCGTTGCACCGGCGTCGGCGTCACCGCTCGGGACCGCCGACGGCGCTGCGGCGGCCCCTCATGCCATGCATCGAAGGGGACGCCCGCCGTTCAGGGTGATCATGTCGGCGAACGCGGCAGGAAGGTCGATCGGAGCTCCCGGACGCGCACCACGGCACTCCGCGAACGCCCGATGCAGGTTCCCCGCGAGTCGCTCGGGGTCGAGCAGCTCGCCGAACTCGCCGAGGTCGAGCTCCCGGGCCGCCTCCAAGGGGGACAGGCCCGCCGCGACGGCCCGCTCGGCGTTGGACTGGATCCACTCCAGATAGGCGAGGCAGCGGTCGAGCGTCTCGAGGCCCCCCGGCGCGCCGTGACCGGGGACGATCACGTCCGGCTGGAGCCCCTTGACGAGCCGCAGCGCCTCGATGGAGCCTGCGACCGAGCCCATCACGACAAACGGGGTGCCACCGTTGAAGACGAGGTCGCCGCTGAACAGCACCCGGTGGTCGGGGATCCACGCCACCACGTCATTCGTGGTGTGCGCGGCGTCGGTGAGGTGGACCAGCTCGATCCTGAGGTCATCGACGTACACGTCCAACCGGTCCTTGAAGGTCACGAACGGCGGCGCCGCCGTGAGGTCACCCCACTCAACCGGGTCGAAGAGCGCGGGGTAGTGCTGGATCCCGGACCGGACAATCTCCTCCCGGCAGCCTTCGTGACCGATGATCGTGGCGAACGGCAAGAGGCAGTTGCCGTTCGTGTGATCGCCGTGGTGGTGCGTGTTGACGAGCACTCGGGGGACCTCCCCGGCGACCTCTTCGACCTTGTCGAGATAGGCGCGGGTCCGCCGCTCGGTCGAGCACGTGTCGACGGAGAGGAGCGTGCGCTCGCCACGGATGAAGCCGGTGTTGTTGATCCACCAGGTGCCGTCGGGCTGCACGTACGCGAAGACGCCGTCAGCGACCTCGCTCAGCCATGGAGGCGCAAGATCAGGATGGTCGTGCCGCGAGCTCGACATCCGTCACGTGCTAGCACAGGCGACCGAGATCTGCGTGCTCGACGTGCCACGGAGCCAGATGATCCGCACCCACGGTTCGACCGACTGAGAGAAGGATCGACAACAGGACGCGCCCTGCTCGGCACCGCGGACATGGGTGCGACGGGTCACGGCGACTGGTCGGTGGCGAGCCGCACGCGAGACCGACGAGCGACGAGTCCGTGTACGAGCGACGTGCACGACGGGCGCCATGCGTCGGACGGCCGGACTTATGGTGCGTCGATCCCAGGTCACCGCCCGCCGGATGGCGGCCTCGGATCTCCTCTGGAAGAGTGCCGAGGCGCGTGCCGACGAAATGGAGTCAATCGTGAGCGCAGATGATCGAATCGCTCGGGCGAGGTCTCTCTACGAACGCGCGGTCTACTTCGGCGACCTTGGAGCAGTGGAGGCGGCCGAGCGGGAGCTGGATGGCGTCGAGGCTGACTTGCTCTTCACGAGGGGCCGTCTCATTCACACGCGCTTCTTGGAAGCGCGAGATGAGAATCAGGCCAAGGCGAAGGGGGACCCTGCCGAGCTGCCGCTGTTCGAGCGGGCGGCATTCCTCTACCAGATGCTCGGTGACGTGCGCGGGGAGGGCGAGGCGCTCTTGTGGGTGGGCCTGTTCCATCAGGTGGTCAACCGTGATCATGCCCTCGCTGCGCCGTACCTGACTCGCTGCCTCGAACTCGCAACAAAGGTCGGCGACAAGTCGACGATGTCCGAGGCGCTTCGGCACATGGGCATCGCAGACCATGCCGCCGGCAGACTGGACGCGGCACGCGAGGAGTTGGAGGAGTCAGTGCGACTTCGCCGTGAGATTGGCCTCATGCCCGGCGTTGCCTCAAATCTCATCGGCTTGACCTACATCGCAGCAGCGCAAGGTCGTCGCGACGACGCCGAAGCGCTCATCGACGAGGCGAGCAGCATCGCTGCTGCCGCTGGTGCGAATCGCATCGTGCACCACATCGAGGAGGCTCGCGGAAACCTCGGCCTGTAGCCCCGCGTGCCGCTACGTGGAATCGCCCCGCTCGGAGGGATGCGGAACCGGGTCAGGATCCGTGGTCCACGATGTGCCGCCGCGCGTGGCGCGGGCGGTGCGTACAGATTGCATACTTGTCCCGACACGCGAACAGATCGGTCGCACGCACGATGGACTCGCCGCACAGCTCGTCGCAGTCCTATGACCATGGCTGGATGCCAACCGGGGACAGCAACCGCGTCGACTACGAGCTGCGAGGCAATCCAGCGGGCGTGCCAGTCCTCATCGCGCACGGCGGACCTGGCGCGGGGAGTCCGACGGGGAATCGAGGCGCCCATGGATGATGCGCACAACGTCCGGGAGCGTCACGAGGTCTCTTGGTACGCGCCGCCGCTGCGGGAGCAGTGGTGGTCAAGGCAGCCGCGACGCAGCGTGCGGGGGCTACGAGGGCTATCTCGCGGATCCTGACGGAGACCTCTGGGAATTGGCATGGGGCGCGTTCGAGCTCAACGAGGTCGGCCACTCCAAGTCACGTGATCATGGTCCAGCCGCGCGGCACGTGGCCACCACGTGGGGCACGAAGCCGCGACCT
>PMON01000070.1:0-62418 GCA_003162395.1 Acidimicrobiaceae bacterium | reverse complement strand
TCGTTCTTGCGCAGGGAGTGGTCGCCGTCAACGACGATGAGCGTGACGTCACCCGGGATGACAGCCGTCTCCCGCTCAAGTTCCTCGGGCGTGGCGAACGCATCGCGATGCCCCGACACGAAGAGACACGGCATGTGCAGATCAGGGAAGTGCGATGTCCGGAGCCGTTCGGGCTGCCGAGGAGGGTGCAGTGGGTAGCTCACCAGCACGAGGGCAGCGACCTCCAGCCCGCCAGCGGCCGCCATCGAGCACATCCGGCCCCCAAAGGAGCGGCCACCGATCGCCAGCTGGCTTGTCGGCACTGAGAGCCGCCGCGCGAGCGCGGCCGTCGCGTCGCGCACCGTCTCGGCACACACCTCGGGCGAGTCAGGACGGCGCCTCCCCGCTGCCTGTCCTGGGAACTCCACACGTTCCACCACGATCCCCTGCTCGGAGAGGAGATCGTCGATGGCAACCAACCCGGACTGAGTTCGCCGCCCGCCAGCCCCCGGCGTCAGGACGAGACCAGCGAGCTTCGACGTGCTCATGGCGACCAATGATGCTTGATCGTACGACGACGAGCACGTTGGCCGTTGGGAACTGCACGACTCGCGCGGGAAGTCACGAGGTCAATGGTGTGGGAGAATCCAAGGCATGGGATCCTCTGGCGACAAGCCCCGAAAGCCCAGGCGCCATCTGACAAAGGTGCCGAAGTATGCGGAGGCCAGCAACATCCAGCTTGCTGGGCTCGCGGAGGGCAGCAACGGAGGATCCGGCACGCGGCTGGGTCATGCGACCGCTCACGGACGCAGCCAGGACATTGGACGCTTTGCAACATTCGTTCTGTGGTGTTTGGGTCGACGACGCAAGCCGGTGGACTCCGAGCAGGTACCGGAGGAGTAATTGTCGCCAGTTGGCGATTCGGGCCGCCGCGAATCGATTGAATCGCGGTACACGTGAGGCTGACGTGGCCTGATCCGGTCGTTGCGGATCGAGTGCATCCCGGGCACAACGACGTCACTCGCTGACGGCGCTTGACAACCCATGCCCGCTGGTGTGCTCGGAGCTACTTCTTCAGGGCATCCTTGAGCTTTTCCCCGACCTGCTTGGCGTTGGCCTTCACCTGGTCGATGTTGCCATGCCGCTCGAGCTTGCTGTTGCCGGTGAGCTTGCCGGTCTGTTCTTTGATCTTGCCCTTGGCCTTCTGTGCCACGTTCTTCACTTTGTCAGTTGAAGCCATTCTCGATTCCTCACTTCGTGTTGGACGGGAGCGTGCTCCTGTCATTGGTGCAATGCGCGTCTGACTCGTCGACTGTCAGTGGTCATGGCGTCGGCCCCAAAGGCGTGGCCCACTGCTCGGAGGAGCCAGAGAACGAGCCCGACGACCACGACGATTCCACCGGTCGACCAGATCTGCTCCTCTCTCTTTTCCTGACCAACTGCCAGGTGAGGAGGAGGCTGGGTCTAGACGCCCTCAATCGCCACAGTACCGCGAGACCTGGAGCCTCGTGCACCGGCCGTGGTGAAGTTGGCGCCGATCGAGTGGGACGGTCACTGGGCACCGCATGTGTCCATGATGTGACATGGACGCATCGACTCCCGGTGGCACGGACGACGGACCCCGACGACATCGGGGTGCTCGCACGCACCCGGTCGGCATGGAGTTCTCACTAGATCTCGCCAAGGAGGTGCTGCGACGGACTCCCAGCGTCGTTCGAGTGATGCTCTCCGATCTCTCCGAGCAGTGGATCGCGAGCGACGAAGGTCCCGAGACATGGACGCCGTACCAAGTGGTTGGGCACCTCACGCACATCGACGAGTGCGACTGGATCGATCGCACCCGAGTCATCCTCGAGCACGGCCCGGACCACACCTTTGATCCGGTCGACAGAGAGGCCGGGTTCCTTCGATTCAAGGGCTGGAGTCTCGGCGATCTCCTGGATCGATTCTCATCGGTGCGCAGCTCGAACCTCGCGTCACTCGACCAGTTGGTCGGAGCGAGCGATCTAGGACGGATCGGGACGCACCCCGACTTCGGGGCAGTGACGCTCAGCGAGCTCCTTGCGACGTGGGTGGTGCATGACCTGAATCACGTGCGGCAGATCGTGACGACGATGGCCAAGCAGTACGGCCGCGCCGTGGGACCGTGGCGCGCATTCCTTCCGATCATCGACGCCGACTAGCTCGACGAGGGCGACTGCCATGGCCGCTGTCCAGCGGAGCGAGCCGCTCCTCCGCGGTGTCAGCCCGAAGGCGCCGGCAGCACTCGGAGCGTGGCTCGCGCTCTCGCCCCGAGGAAGTCGCGGCTCCCGTGGTAGGCCGCGACGACGCCGTGGACACCAACACCCAGTCGAAGCCGGAACGTGCACGTGCCGCCCCCGGACCGGATGCCCGTCACGCAGAGGCGATGGCCGCCCGACGTGAAGACGACTTCGCCGGCGGCCGGGTTGGGCAGTCCCCAGGCACGCAGTGTCACGAGGCTGCGCGCTGGCGCGGCACGCGGCGTCGTCGACGCACGCAGCGCCGTGGCAGCCTTCGCGACGAGCAGCGAGACCGCGACCTCGGCCCCCGAACTCGTCTCGCCTCCCGAGAACGTCGCCAAGACGTCATGACGTCCTGTCACGCTGAGCCTCGTCGCGCACGACGCGTGCCCGCTCACCACCCGTGCACTCTGGCACCCGGGCAGCACGCGCCCGTCCATCGCGAACAGCACGACGCCGCTCGTGGGCGTCGGCGAGATGACGGCGCGGTACAAGACTCGCTTCGCGAACACTGCCCTCGGCCGGCTGATGAGGGAGACCGCCGACGTGTGCAACGGCCGCACGACGCTCGACGGCGCCGACCGGATGCCCACGCCCGCGCGGCTCCTCGCTCGAACCACGAAGACGTACGTGCGCCCGTTGACGAGCCCGCGCACCGCGCAACTCGGTCGGCCGGCGTCCCGCGCGGCAACGTGGCACGTGCCACCGCTCGGCAGTGCGGCCGCTGTGTACGAGGTGACCGGCGAGCCCCCGTGCTTCGACGGCGCGAGCCACGACACCACGGCTGTCCCGTCACTCGCAAGAGCAGCCACGTCTTGGGGTGGGCCGGGCTGTGGGTCAGGGAAGATCGGCCGGGCTGGCCGGCGGCTGCGGGCGCCGGTCGGCGCGACAGTGGTGAAACGCAGCGCGTCCGCAGCGACGTACGTCCCGTCGTCACCCGAACGGCTCGACGTGCTGAGTCTGACGACGAACGGCTTCGAGGCTGTCGAATGGAAGACGCCAAGAGGGACCCAGGCGTTGCGGTAGGGCTCCTGGTTGACCAAGACCCGGTGACCGCCACTCGCGTCGCGGACGACGTAGGCGACCACGGCGTCGGCGAAGGTGGCGGGGATGAACGCCGAGATCGCATAGTCACCCGGAGCGATGGTCGGCCGCCAGGTTGCCGCACCGTCTGACTGCGATCCGCTCGACAGTGCCCACAGTTCGTCGCCCACCACGCCACTCGGGGCGCCGGAGTGCCACGACGATCCCGAGGTGCTGAACCCCCGCCCGCACGGGCCCATCTCTCCCGCTGGGTACGCGGTCGGGCATGTCCCTGGATCGCGCCATACCCCGGGCGGAGAAGCGACCGAGGGCACCGGCGAGGTGTCCCAGTCGGCGCCCCGCCCATAGTGGCCCGCGGCCCAGTCGGACCGCCAGATCGCTCTCACCGTGGCACCCGGTGGTGCCGACAAGGCCAGGTCCCGAGCGACCAAGGGGTAGCCGTACGCCGGATTCTCGAGGTTCCTCGCCACGTCGAACGCGGCGACCACGACGGACCCGTACGAACCGAGACCGCTGCCACCTCCCGAGCCCAACCCGTTGTTGAGCGGGTTGTCGCGGTTCCACCATCTCGAGGTCGGCTCCTCAGCTCGGAGCCACTGCGTGAGGACGACGGTGTTGTTGGCGCTGGTGGGCCAGCCGCCGTCCTCCAACACCAGTCGCGCGAAGTCGTAGTTGGTCGAGAGGCCGGCGGCGATCCGAAGGGTCGCCCCGGTCGCTTGAGCGGCGGGAGCGACCGACACGACGGTGAACGCCAACGCGCACGCGGCGACGGCAGCTAACAAGGGACGCGTCGCGCCCCGGCCCAACTTCCTCACGCCCTACCTCCGGTGATGAACGCTACCGCAGGGCGATCTCAATGGGTCACATCAGGCGGCCGATGCCACTCGGCGGGACAGGCGAATGACCTGGCGCAACCTGGGACGTCGGAGTAGAAGCGGACTCCTGGGCACACTTGGAGACCGCTGTGCAGATGCGTCGGTGGTGCATCGTCACCTTCGATGCGAGTCTCGCCCGGCATTTGTGGTCGCGGCGCGAACCGACACACGATGTGTCACGACGTGGCGAGCCGCAATGCATCCACAATCAACGACGGGTAGCTGGCATGGGCGAGGAGCAGGGACATTGCCTGATCCTCTGTAAACCAGGCGATGTTGTCGTGTTCGTCTGGTGCGGCGTTTTCAGGTGTGCCTTGCCACTCGGTGATCAGCCACACCTTTATGTCCACTTCGTCAGTTGCGACGTGAAACAGACACTCGCTGGGAGGTTCAACGACCTCGACGGTGAGCTCTTCTCGAAGCTCCCGGATCAGTGCGGCTCCAGCCGTCTCATTCGCCTCTACGTGACCACCGGGAAGGTCCCACACCGACGGATACCACCGCCTTGATGCGGATCTGTGGCAAAGAAGCACGCGGTTGTCTCGGACCAGGATCCCAGCAGCGACGACATCTCGCTGCTTGGGCACTGATGTCTCCTCGAGCTGCGTCGTGCACTGAGTATTTAGGGCGCGAGTCCGACTCGCGCAGTTCGAACTCAATCCTGTCAGGTCAAGCGAGGCGCGCTGACTGCCTGTCCCGCGCGAACGAGCGACTCTTCTGCTTGCGCTGCCAGGAGCGCGACGAGCTCGGCTGCCGGCACGATGTCGGTGATGAGGTCAATCGACTCACTCGCCCATATAGGAGCAACCGTCAAATCTTCCCGCTCCGCCGCAAAGCGGAATGAGGCTCTGGGGTCCTCATCTGCTTCGAGCTCCGCTTCCCGTCCACGCCATCGATCGAGAAACTCGTTTCGTAGCGTGCGGGCGGGGACTCAGTTGGAAGATTCCATCAGCCATGCCGCCACGTTCGAACAGACTTGAGCGGCTTGCGTGAATCCAAGCGGAATCGCCCACAGCCAGAACTCGATCGCCCGGACGAGAAGCCATCCCCGAGCTTTCTCTGCGTCCAATCGAGCTGCGTTGACGATCGTCGCCAGGCGTGCGTCGAGTGCGTCTTCGCCGTGCCTGCTCCAGAACATCGGAGCAACGCCATACTCGAGATCGCCGACAACGACCTTTGGATCGATGACGCTCCACGGCTCTCTGACGCCCCGCAGGACATTGCCGAAGTGGAGATCTTCGTTGACGAGCAACTGGTCGTGTTCAGCCGTGAGCTGTTCGCACATGCCGAGTGCGTGAACGAGCCACGCACGAGGAAACGGCTGGTTGGCGGCGGCGAAGTCGTGAGGCCACGTATCCGGCCACGGTCCGGTCTTGTCCGCGAGCGTCGGTATCCCTTCTGGCGGCGAGATGGCAAGCGTCCTCAGCAGCGACGCCGCACGATCGACGGCGTCACCGATCGCAACTGAGTTGAGTGTCTGTTCGCTGTCGAGACGCTCCAGCTGCAGTACACCGAGGTCGAGGTCGAATCGATGCAGCTCGACTGCGCCGTGACCGCGCCACGCAGTGAGCGCCAGAGACTCTTGGGACAGCAGGTCTCCAGGCTGTGCGAATTTGATCACGCAACGACCAGGGTGATCGCCGCGAACGGGAGCCACGAGTGCCAGATAGCCGTGCATCGGGTCACCATCAAGCGTCAGCTGCCACGTCCTCAAGACATGCGCGATCGTGCTCGGTAGCCGATCGAGCCAGGCTGCACCCGCTGTGCCGCTCTCGCCGCGAACTCCGTGGGCGAATGACGCTGGGATCGAAGGGCCGGCGTCGCTCTCAGCCAGCGACATCTCAGAATCCTACGATTCGTGGGGCGATGGCGACGCGGCGGTCATGATCCAGACGAATCGCGATGACACGGCCGAGCATGCGCCTATCTCGATCGCCCACCGGCTCTTCGCGCACCACCGCACAACTGGCACGACCAACGCGACGTGACGCAAGTCTCGCCGCATCGATGGCGACACGCGCCTCGCGGGCGCGTTCGAGAAGGGCTCAGCGGCTAGCGAGGTTGGTCAACATTGGCCTCTTCCCGCCGTTCGAGAATTGCGTCCACCGTCTCCTCCGGTGACATGGTCGAGGTGTCGAGCCAGAGGCCGAGTCGTTGAGTGGCAGCCAGCTGGGCATCGAGACTTCCAATTGTGTCGCCACCGGGTCCATAGGCCACCTTCCCCGTCGACCTCGTCCGGCCGGCATCGCGCTCGGCGACCACCGAGATCGATGGGCGCAACACGACAAGGTGCCGGGGACGGGCGCGGACCGCGTCGAGCCACCGAACCACGTCCTGCCCGTAAATGTTGTCCTGGACGACGGTGGTGAATCCGGCATCGCAGTACTCATCGGCCGCCATCGAAGCCAACCTGTAGCGAAGTGCGAGGTGCCGGCGCGCCTCGAGCTCATCGGCGTCGCCGTGATGGACCCAACCTCGCACGGCCCATCGATAGAACTGCCCACCCTGGAGATGCACAGCTCGGTCGAAACGGCGAGCCAAGAGATCCGCGATGGTGGTCTTCCCCGACGCCTGGACACCGACGATCAGCCACACGCCTCGGTCCAAGGGTTCATCGTTCACGCGCGGCACGCACTACTCGTCGGGTGTCTGCTCAGCTGCGTTCTCCGATGCTCCATCGTCCCATCGAATCTGGAACACGGGGCCGAACAGATTCCCGATGCCTCTGAGGACATAGGCATCTCGTCCTTCGCTGTAGCGGAAGAAAGGGCGGATTCTCTGGGCCGTTCGCTGTGTGATGGGTCGCCGGCGTCGGTGCAACTGACGAGCCACGAACCAATCGTATGGAGGACAGGTATGACTCCCGCAGCGCCACGGTGGCACGCGAGGTCCCGCTCACACCCGTGACCCAGTCCGGCGATCGCTCCAACGGGCGATCGCACGATGTCCTCCCTGCGGGGCGGCGAAGACCTCCCCGACCTAACTGGTCCGCGCACGGGCTGCCACCGATGTCTCAATCGGAGAGTGCACTCACCAGCAGGTGCTCGATCGAATGGACGAAGTCAAGTGCGCGCTCCATCTCATGGGCGTGACCCGCGTGCTCGAGCCTCGCGAACGCCCCGTCGCCAGCTCGGGACCGAGCGATGATCCCACTCCGACTCGCTTCGATCCGCTCGATGATCGTGTCGACGAATCCTGCTCTCTCATTGAGACCGTAGGCATCGACGACGAGGCGCAGGCGGCGCTGGCAATCGTGCTGCGAGCGCCACGCGATCTCTGGCGTTCCGGCGTGCAGGGGTATCCAGTGCCACGCGAAGAACGCGAGGTCCCACGAGCGTGATCCAGCGCAGACCACGTCCCAGTCGATGATGCCGACTACGTGGTGCTCTCCGAACACGACGTTGTAGGGGGCAAAGTCGTTGTGGCAGACAATCTCGTCGTCGGCGAGCGGCTCGGAACCCAGTCTCGACTCGACCAGTAGGGGTCGGAAGTCTGCGACCGCATCGTGGTAGTCCGCGAGAGTCCGCGCGGCCTCACCGAGCAGCGCCTCGGACCAGATCCACTCGGGCCACGGATGTCGCTGCAGCGTCTCTCCTGAAATGTACGAGAGCACCTCTCTGCGAGCGTCATCTAACCCGAGAGGTTCGGGAGCCAAGATGTATCCATGGCCTCGAACATGATTCAAGAGCTGGTGGACCATCGGCGTCCATGAGCCCGCCTCTCGCCGAACGGTGTCGCCCACTCGGACGACCTTGGTGATGTTCCCACCGGCGAGCTCCACCTCTTCATGACGACTCACGCAGAGAGAATTGCAGGTGGCACTCGTCACGACCCGCTCCAAAGCCGTGGGCGGCACCGTCAGCGAGCACCACGGCGCAGGCCAGGATCGGCCGGCGACGTTGACGAGCCATGGTTGCCTGTACGCCTTCGCCGCATTGCGGTGAAGTGTCACGATGTCACGTCGACCCATGCTGCTGGCCGGCGGTGAACTGCTGGGACTGCGCGCGGAGCGGCGTGCTGTGCGTCGGACAGATGGTCTGACGGCCGAGCCGCCCGAGCCCGTCAAGATGCGGGCCTCGCGAAGGTCAGGTCTGGGTGATGACCTTCGAGCCCCCGGCCACGGTGCAGGACCCATCGACCGGGCAACTCGCAGCCGCGACGGTGGTCATCTTCGCCAGGCGCTGGGGGGCCGACCACGTGCCCGCTCTCGCAACGACCGCGTAAGCGGTGCTGCGCACTGCACCGGCCGCGAGGCAGTGTCCGGCGGTGGGGCACGCGACCGCGCCGATCACGAGCGCATGGCCAGACACGGTGATCGCCCGCGAGGCGCCCCACCGGCCGAGGTTCCCGAGGTCGAGGTGCCCGCGGTCCGCGGCCACGCAGTGGATGACGCTTGAGCACGCGAGGTACGGCACGTCCTTGAGCGCCTTCAGCTCGACCGCGGCGCGCCAGGACCCGTTCACCTCGCTTGCCACGAACCCGTAGAACTTCGCGTTATACAGCGAGACCGGGTTGCCGTCGAAGTCCGGCGCGTACTCGTCGACTCCTCCGAGCGTACAGTTGCCCGGGCTTACGCAGCTGAGCGAGCTCGCCTGACTGTCGATCCAGCCGCTCTTGGCGCCGAGGTTCGTCAGCCCCGGGATGCTCACGGCGGGCGCCCAGCCGGCCACCGTCTTGGTGTCGGCGACCGCGGTGTTGGTCACAATTGGGTAGGAGATGAAGATCTCAAACGTCGTCGCGAACCCGCTCACCGTGCACGCGCCGGACCTCGTGCAGCTGACGTCGGTCACGGCGTCGACTCCATTCAGCATGGTTGCGGCGCTCCAGGTCCCCAACGAGAGGGTCGTCACGAACCCGGGGCCCGCGTACGCAATGCGCAGGTTCGGACCCGTCGACACCGTGTAGTCGCCGGCGGCGGTGCACTCGCCCGGCGACGGGCACGAGATCGCCGAGATCGAGCTCGTGAGCGAGTCGTAGAACGTCGGCGTGCCAATCGTGTATGGCGCGGTGCCGCTGACGAGCTGCGGCGAGCCCCACACCCCGTTCACCTCGTCGAGGAGGAATGCCTGGCCCCCGCTCGAGCCGCCGACGACACAGTCGAGCGGCAACGGGCACGCGATAGCGCCGATCGTCGCGCCCGTCGGGAGGTGCCCGATTGGCGTCGCAGCAGTCCAGGTGCCGGTGACCTCCGCGTCAACGGAAGCTCCGCCGAAGGCGACGCACTCGTGGGGCGCCGAGCACGCCAGCCAGGTGATGCGTGAGATGCCGATCGTCGTCGCCGCGCGCTACCAGTGCGTGGCGACCGACACCTGCGCCACTGCCGGCGTCGTCGTCGATGCCGCGACGAGGGCCACTACGCCGATGACAGCCGCGAGTTGGGGGTGCCGGAAGCGTGCCATCGAGTACCTCCCGGTCCGGATGCCGTTCTAGCGCACGTTACCGCCGACCGCGGGCGCGGCCCTAGAGACGAATCTCCACGTCACGACGTCTCTCGGCTATGTCGGCATCCGGACCACGAGTCTCTGTGCACGAACCACGCCGGACTCACGTCAGCGTGCAGCACAGTCTTGCTTGAGACTGATCCTCACGTACCTAGTAGTAGTGGTGTCGACCCCCGATTTCGTGGCCCATTGATCCGAGCAGCCAGAGAACGAGTCCGACAACGAGCACGACTCCGCCGACCGCCCACAGTATATGGATTGCCGTCACAAAGCCGATTAGCAATAGCACGACACCTAAAATAATCATCAAGCCTCCATGGCTAGGTTTCGGTTCAAATGGACACTCTGACGTTGGTCTCTCGTTGATGACACGCTTCTGTCATTGCCGCTCATGTAGAGGGACTCGTGTGATCCGATTTCGTCCCTTTGCATGATGACCATTCGGGCTTGTCCCATCCCTCCGGTGCCACGCATGACCATCGCAGCGTGTGTTGACCACGTCGTTGTCGAACTCACCTGATCAAGCAGGTAATCGCGGGTGCGACCAGGTCCGCCGATACGCAATCCATCGGCGGCCGGAGGGTCAATCGTCCACACAGGGCGGTGCCACGTACGAATGTGAGCACGAGGCATTCCCGGCAGACCCATGACGCTCCTCTTTGACTGCCTGAACTTGATCAGGTGACAAGGAAGCTGGGTCTGGACGCCCTCAGGGTCAGCGTAGCGCGTCGCGGAGGGACTGTGCAGCCGGCAGCCGAATGGGAGGTCTCGATGGCGCACGAACAGGCGTCCGGGAGCGATTGACGACCGGCGGCCCGCGCCTTCGCCGCGTCAACTGAGCGCCATCGGCGTGTGTCTGGCTTTTTCGGGTTAGGGTTCGAAGAAGCCCTGAAGTTGGGTGCAAGACCGCTGAATCCAGTCCTCGTTGAGCGTCGCCACATTTTGGAGGAGACCCGCGATGGCACTGATTGCAGCCTGTATCGAATACACCGCCAGGGGATTCCTCGGAGCTCATCGTGGCGACTGACCGCATGATCGCGATCCTCACCCTGCTGGACAAACGGACGCGCACCGGGCCAGAAGGCGGACGCTTGTGCGCAGTCGCTGCCGAGGTCACTGAGCAAAGTGGCGCAGGCATCGCTCTCGTGTCCGAAGGCGGTGAGCTCACGAGTCTGTGCGCGAGCAACATGGTCGCGCAGAGATTGATGGACCTCGAGATCACGGTCGGCGAGGGTCCCTGCGTGGACGCATCGAGGTCCTTTGGCGCGATCGAAGAAGCGGAGCTGCTGTCCTCTCAGAGCTCCCGGTGGCTCGCCTACTCGCCATCAGCCGGGACCGCTGGTGCACGAGCGGTGTTCGGTTTTCCATTGTGCATCGGGGCGATCTGTCTTGGCGCTTTGAGTCTCTACCGCGATCGTCCCGGGCCTTTGACTGATGCCCAGGCATCAGATGCGTATCTGATGGCATCCGTGGTTGCCAGGGCTGTTCTCGCGATGCAAGCCGGCGCTCCTCGGGACATGATCGCTGACGAGCTGGTGCGAGAGGCGACGTTTGACTTCGCTGTCCACCAGGCCGCTGGCATGGTGTCGATTCAGGGATCGATGAGCGTGGGAGACGCTCTCGTGGCTGTTCGTGCGCATGCCTTCGCTACCGACTGCACGTCGTCGGCGCTCGCGCTCCGGATCGTCGCCCGGGACACCTGCTTTGACTCTGGGACCCGGGAGTGGCGGGACGCTGAGGGCGCGACGCCTCGCCAAGTCGCGTAGTCTTGACGGGGTCGGCGGGCCCCGCTTCGCTCGGTGCCGTTGATCCGCGCGGTCGATCAATGGAGAGGTGGACAGATGGCCAGAGAGTCTCTCCTGGTTACAACTCTCGTCGAGCTCGCCGACAATCTTGTCGACAGCTTCGACGTCATTGACGTGCTGACTGTGTTGAGCGACCGGTGCGTCGAGGCGCTCGATGTTGACGCCGCCGGCGTCATGCTCGCGTCGCCCGGAGGCGAGTTGCAGTTCGTCGCCTCGTCAAGTGAGTCGATGCGCGTGCTGGAGCTGTTCCAGATTCAGGCTGACGAGGGTCCGTGCGTCGACTGCTACAAGGACGGACGGGCGATTGTCAACCACGCATTGACCGATCCGGACGCTCGATGGCCCCGATTCACCCCCCGAGCCATCGCCCAGGGGTTTCGCTCTGTGCACTGCCTCCCGATGCGCCTTCGGGGTCGGACCATAGGCGCGCTCAACCTGTTTCGCACCGAGCAGGGCTCCCTCGACGACGACGACGTCGTCGTTGCACAGGGCCTGGCAGATGTCGCGACAATCGCGATTCTCCAGCACCGAACCTCGCTCGATGCGAGGCTCCTGAATGACCAGTTGAGCAATGCGCTCAACAGCCGCATCATCATCGAGCAGGCGAAAGGCAGAGTCAGCCAGTCGACCGGTTGTGACATGGATCAGGCATTCCGCAGGCTCCGCACGCACGCGCGGAACCACAATTTGGGCCTCACCGACGTGGCGCGCTCAGTCGCTGATGGAACACTTGACTCGAACATGCTCGATCTCGTGGCGGAAACTTCAAAGTCCTGACAGCGTCCTTGCCGAAGGGCGACGCCGCCGTCCGGCCGAGAGAGCACGTCCGCGCCGTACACGAGCCGCCACGTCGCTACGCCGCACAGATGACAAACCTGCGAATGTGCCGCTTGCTGCACGAATGGCTGAGCAAGGTGGTACGTTGCAAATGAGGGCGTCTAGACCCAGCTTCCTTCTCACCTGACATCTGGTCAGGAAAACGAGAACGAGGTGCTGATCATGGGTCTACCTGGAATGGTTCTGAGTGCAATCGCATTCGCTGCGGGCGCCATCATGTACTGGGCGGTGACCGCCCAAGGCCACGGGTTCCGCCTCTCCACAGTCGGGGTCATCCTCATGGTTGTCGGAGCGGTCGGATTCGTCGCGTCGGGAGTCATCTTCGGAGTGTCGCGTCGTCCAGTCGCCGGAGCCCATCACACACTGGACCGCCAGGTCGTCGACTCACAAGGTCGATCCTCTGAGGTGCACCAGGACGTCAAGTAGACCGCAATCGGATGCCAATGACGCGCCGAGTCATCTGCACCCCATCGCAACCACTCACCGAGGCGATGCCTCATGACCTACGAATCGAGGACATTTCCATGTCAACCAAGGACAAAGTGAAGAACACCGCTCAAGTGACGAAGGGGAAGGTCAAGGCAGCAACTGGGGAAGTGACCGGGAGTGCCAAGCTCAAGCGCGACGGAAAAGTGGACCAAGTGAAGGGAAACGTCAAGCAGTCGGGCGAGAAAGTCAAGGACGCCTTGCGGAAGTAGGTCGGTCGCCACCCGTCTCTTCTTGACGGGCCGTTCGTCGACAGGGACCGCTGTGCCCCCACACGGTCCCTGTCGACGCTTGCAACCAGCCGCACGCTCCGGGCTCGGTAGATGTCGACGGCGAGCGCGAATCAGACTGGGAGAACCGTGAGGATGCCGGGGTCTCATGAGATGCTGGACAAACCAATGTGTGCCAGAGGCGAGGCTGCCCGAATCTGTGAGTGCGTCTCAGTCAGTCGGCGCCCGAGGCGCCGCAGCTTCGGTGTCGCTGCAATCCCAGTCGGAGGTGACGTGGCGCGCCCTTGTCGCCGAGTGTGGTCCTCGGACTCCATCTGCAGGGCCCGAATGGGTCACCGTCGAGTTCTCTGAGCGCACGTCCGGGGGCATTCCACAAGCCGCGCCGAGTCACGTGCGCCTGCCGACGCCCAGGGGGCCGCTCAGCGACTTCGTCATCTCTGCGTTCAAGAGGGGGCCCGGATCTCTCGGCCCGACCCCACCGATCGCCGGATGCGACGAACTATGTGACGACGACTTCGAGATGGCGCTCTATCTCTGCTACGAGTTGCACTACGTCGCGATCGCACACCCCGGCTGGGAATGGGATCCCGGACTTCTCGGCTTCCGAGCGGAGCTGGAGCGTCTCTTCATTCGCCGGTTGCGCGAGGAAGTCGGCGATCTGCGGACTGGCCCGCCTGCAGGTGTTGGCCGTGACCTCGAGGAGCTCATTGAGCAGAGCTCGGGGCCATCCCTCTCGACGTATCTCCGCGAGATGGGGACGGTGGATGAGCTTCGAGAGTTCTGCGTGCATCGCTCTGCCTATCAACTCAAGGAGGCAGACCCCCACTCGTTCGGGATCCCCAGACTGGTGGGCGCCGCCAAGGCTGCGATGGTTGAGATTCAGTACGACGAGTACGGCTCGGGTGATGCCACGAAAATGCACTCGGAGCTCTTCGGGACAACGATGTCGGCGCTGGGCCTCGATCCCACCTATGGGGCGTACCTCGATCATCTTCCGGGCGTGACGTTGGCAACCGTCAACCTCGTCTCGCTGTTCGGACTCCATCGCCGCTGGCGAGCAGCACTGGTCGGACATCTCGCCATCTTCGAGATGACGTCCGTGGAGCCGATGGGGCGATACAGCGACGGCCTGCGCCGAGTGGGCATCGGAGCAGAGGGACGGCGCTTCTATGACGTGCACGTCGACGCCGACACACGGCACGGAGCGATCGCCCGGGACCGCATGGTTCCCGGACTGATGGAAGCCGAACCTGAGCTCGCTGGGGATCTCCTGTTCGGCGCCGCCTCGGTGCTGATGCTCGAAGAGCGGTTCGCACGCCATCTGCTTGACGCGTGGTCGAAGGATTGCACGTCACTCGTGCCGTGGGGCATGCACCTCCGTATGCCCGTGCCGCACTCGTCACCTCGCGCCTCGTGCCCGAGCAGAGAGCCTTGTCGTCGCGGTGGTGACGATGCGGAGCATGGATCGGCCATTGGGGCACTTGAAGTCCGGGTCTGAGGAATGAGCGCACCACCGAAGAGGACCCGGGCCGCCAAACCGCCCGCTCGCCGTTCGGAAGTCGACCTCACCAGTGAGCACGAGGGACCGATCTGGCGCGTGTACTTGCGGGCGCTTGGACCTGGCCTGGTCACGGGCGCATCCGACGATGATCCATCCGGGATCGCCACGTACTCCCAGGCCGGAGCCCAGTTCGGTCTGACGTTTCTGTGGTCCGCCTTGCTCACGTTCCCCTTGATGGCGGCGGTCCAAGAGATCTGCGACCGAACCGCGCTGGCGACGGGCACGGGCCTCGGGGAGCTCGCCGTCAAACGCTTCCACCGGACCGGCAGGGCGGTCCTTGCCGTCCTCCTCGTCGTCCTCATCGTTGCCAACGCCCTCAACATCGCGGCCGACCTGGTCGCCATCGGCTCGGGCATGCATCTTCTCGATGCCGGCCCCACCTGGCTCTGGGCACTCCTTGCAGGCGGCATCATCACGACCCTCCTCGTCATTGGATCGTTCGCCAGGATCGCGCTGGTCTTCAAGGTGCTCTGCGCGACGCTGTTGGCGTACGTCGTCGTGGCAATACTCGTCACCCACCAGTGGGGCGCGGTCCTCAGCAACACCCTCATTCCGCACATCCGCCTGGACAAGGCCTACCTGGCTCTCCTCGTCGCGGTCCTGGGCACGACGATCTCTCCGTACCTCTTCTTCTGGCAGAGCGCGCACCGGCTGGAAGAGATGCGCGACGATCCTGAAGGTGGCACGAAGGCAACACCGCTCAAGCGACAGAGTCGTGCTCGGGCAACACGTAAGCAGCGGACGAGCCGGCTGGACGTGTTCACGGGCATGGCATTCTCCAACGTCGTCATGTTCGCGATCATCTTGGCGACGGCACAGACACTGCACGCCCACGGCATCACCAACATCCAGAGCGCCGCCCAGGCCGCGACGGCGCTCAGGCCCTTCGCCGGCCGCTTCGCCAGCGCCATCTTCGCCCTCGGGTTCATCGGGAGCGGGCTCCTGGCCGTGCCGGTGCTGGCTGGGTCCGGCTCGGTCGGGCTGGCCGGACTGCTCGGGAAGGAGTGGGGATTCTCGAAGTCGGTCCGCAAGGCACCTGTCTTCTACGGGCTGGTCGCACTGGGCACGGTGGGTGGCACGGTTCTCAGTCTCTTGAACGTGAACCCGATCAAGCTGCTGGTCTTTGTGGCTGTGATCAACGGGATCGCGGCGGCCCCCTTCTTGGTCGTGGTCATGCGGGTGTCGAGCAGCCGACACCTCATGGGCGACTATGTGAACGGCAGGGCTGCGAATGCTCTTGGCTGGCTCACCGCGGCGATCATGGCGGCCGCCGCCATTGCGCTGTTCGCAACTGGAAGTGTGCCGCTGTGAGCGGGTTGCCCATCATCCTTCCTCTCCTTGGCGGCTCAGGCTCTGCAGGCGCCCCGGACGTGCGTCTGATCGCGAACAGCAGGACGGAGAGCATGGAGTGGTTGTTGGGCTCTCAATGATGGCGCGGTCGTTACGACAACCGATCCCCTCCTGTGTGCTCGGATCCGGTCCCAAGCTACGTCCGCTCCGCCTACCTCCTCACTTCACGGCGGCTTTCCGTTTCATGGTCCTCGATCCGCATGCTGATGGAACATGGGAGCACCATGCGCCTTGACGATTGGTTCCTGACGCCTGACGAGAGAGGCAACCCATCCAGCACCATCGACTCACATCGATCCTCTGGTATTGGGTGGACTGAGGGAAACCTTGTCGAGTTCCTGCTTGATGGAGCCTCCTACTTCACACACTTGCTTGACGAGATCTCCAAACTGGGAAGGGGCGACCGGTTGCAGTTGACTGACTGGAGGTGTGACGGGGACGAGCGGATGACCGAGAAGGGCCCGACGATTGCGGATCTTGTCGCAGCTTCCTGTCGTCGGGGTGTCGACATACGAGGTTTGCTCTGGCGTTCGCACAGCGATCGCTTCGCGTTCAGTGCCAAGGAGAACCGGAGGTTCGCCACTCGAGTGACCGAGGCGGGGGGAGAAGTCCTCCTGGACGAACGGGTGCGAAGAGGCGGATCGCACCATCAGAAGCTGGTACTCATCCGGCACCAGTCCTTGCTCGATCGTGACGTCGCATTCGTTGGTGGAATCGATCTGAGTCATAGCCGTCGAGATGACCACCGACACCACGGGAATGATCAAGCCGTCAAGATGGACGCGAGATACGGTCCTCGACCCGCCTGGCACGATGCGCAGCTCGAAGTTCGTGGTCCCGCGGTCGGCGACCTCGATCTGACGTTTCGCGAGAGGTGGAACGATCCGACTCCCCTCAATCATTCCAGTCGATCGAGGGCCTTGTTCTCGCGCGCCATGTCTCAGAATCGGACTACGAGCACCCTGCCCGATCAGCCACCCGATCCTCCGACTCTGGGAGGGCACGCTGTCCAGGTCCTTCGCACGTATCCCTCTCGACGTCCGAGGTACCCATTTGCGCCCGCTGGCGAGCGAAGCGTGGCACGAGCATTCGTCAAGGCAATCGACAGAGCACGCACGCTGGTCTACATCGAGGACCAGTACTTTTGGTCCGTCGAGATCGCGAAGACCCTCGCGCGCGCCCTTCGCCGACACCAGGGATTGCAGCTCATCGTGGTCGTCCCCCGCTATCCGGACAAGGACGGGAGGTTCTCGGGTCCTCCAAGCAGACTCGCTCAGACCAGGGCGATGGCAATCGTACGATCGGCGGGTGGCGGGCGAGTTGGCCTCTACAACATTGAGAACGAGATGGGAGCGCCGATCTACGTCCACGCAAAGGTGTGCATCGTGGATGACGTCTGGGCGTCGGTGGGTTCGGACAATCTCAATCGACGCTCTTGGACGCATGACTCCGAGCTCGCGTGCGCCGTGATCGACAGTGAGCTTGATGGCCGCATGCCACGTGACCCCGGGGGGCTGGGCGACGGGAGTCGCAAGTTCGCCCGCGACTTGCGACTCTCGCTGTGGGCAGAGCATCTTGGGTGTTCGCTCGACGATCCCGCACTGCTTGATGTCGCAAACTCAGCCCAACTATGGGAGGCGATCGCACGCGACCCGGGCCATGGGGCACGGCACGCCGCTCACGAGCACCGCGGGCCGGGCCGAATTCGGACCCATCAGAATCAACCGGTCTCCCGGGGCAGTCAACGGTGGGCGAACATCGTCTCTCGCCTGGTCTTTGACCCGGACGGGCGCCCGATACCAATGCGCATAAGAAATCGATTCTGAAGGGATCGGACGCCTCGCGAATGAGGCCATGCCGCGAGCGTGCGGCGGCACGAGTCGTGGAGTGACTCCCCGGAGCTTGGTCCAGTGACGGTGCGAGTCCGATGCCCCAGACTTGGGGATGGAGGACGGCACGATGCCAAAGAGGAAGCATCCCCGGGCGTCCAAGGTCGGACGTTCTCGGATCCCCTCGCAGCCGAGGCCATCTAAGATCCGGCCTCGGACAGCAGCCTTGAACAGTTGTCGTCCATCGACGGTATACAGAGAAGTGAGAGCGGCGCAGCCCCGGTGCACGACCGGACCGGCGAGCGCCACGAGCCAACCACCAGGAGGGGCTTCATGCATCCGAGTTTCACGTTGAAGAGAGTTGGAACTGGCATCGGAATCGGCGTCCTCTGCGCCTCGGCAGGGATCCTTGGGGTGGTTCCTGCCGCCTCGGCATCTGCCCTGCCGGCTCGGCCTGCCCCACACTCCGGGAAGACGGCGGTGGTGGTCAAGATCGCGAAGTCACGAGGCGGATTCAAGAACGTGCTGACGAACACCGTCCGTGTGGGTGCGACGCTCTACACCGCAAAGAGCTGTACGGGCGGCTGCCTGAGTGCTTGGCCGCCGCTCCTCATGCCGAAGGGGAAGACGGTTCCCAGCGGCCCCAAGGGATTGACGGGGCTCGGCACGGTCAAGCTGGGGAAGCACCTCCAGGTCACGTACAAGAAGCACCGGCTCTATACGTTCTCGGGCGACTCCGGCTCGAGCGTGAGCGGCAACGGTGTGGCCGGATTCACCGTCATCCACAACGTCTGAGGGAGTCCACGCGCGTGGGGATGCGAGTCGACCGCAATTGCGCCACTCGCTCCAGGAGCCGCTGACTCACGCATTTCAAAGCGCCTCTTGGACGTTGCGCGCCAGTCAGGACCGCGCACGTCGCTCACACGGTTGCTACACACGACCTCCGCGCACGCCAGACGGTCGAGAGTGGCGCGCCTACCAGGATGATCGGTGATCACACGCCGGTCGCACGTCGAGCCGGGACAAGCCGACCTCGGATCAGCTGCGTTCTGCGGCCGTTGGCTCGAGCTCGTCGTGGATGTGCGTCCCCACGGTCCGCCAGGGTCGCACAGCAAGGAAGAGCACAAGACCGACGAGGAGAACGACGAACATGACGACAAGCGTGATCCAGTCGAGGTTGTACAGCACGGCCCTGGGGCTCGTCAGCCCCGACGGGAAGGCGATGTCGACGAACATCGCCGCCAGGTACACACCCCCGACGATGGTCACTGGCCAGCCCCACCTCCCGAGCCGGAACGCGCCTTGCGGGACCCATCCGCGTGCCCGTGCGACCCCCGACCCGATCACCGTGAGAAGGAAGGCGAGGTAGATCCCCGAGGTTGCGAATGAGACGAGCGCAGTCAGGGCGTTGACGCTCGCGGGATACGTGAACCACAGGATGTGCAGCGGCCTCGTTGGGGTCACGTTGACGAGTGCGGCGAATCCGATCGGCACGATCGTGCCGATGAGAAGGGCGTTGACGGGGGTCTTGAATCGAGGCGAGATCGTCCGCAAGATCTTGGCCCCGGGAAGTGCGCCGTCACGGCCGTAGGCATAGGCGACGCGCGAGCCGGCCGCCTGCACCGCGGTTCCGCAGCTGAAGAACGCGATGCACACGAGGAGGAGGAAGACGTCCTGGAGCCACGACGGGAGCACCGAGAGGATCGCAGGGATGCCGTTGGTGACGACATGCGCGAACGCACCCGGTGTCGAAGGGGTCGCGAGCAGCAGGGCTGCGACGAGGACGAAGGAGGTGATCCTCCGTAGATGAGCGCGCGACGCATCGAGATCGGGATCTGTCGAGAGGCCTGCTTGGTCTCCTCGCCGATGTCGCCAGCAGACTCGAAGCCGTAGAAGATGTACACGCTCGCGAGCACGGCGATGAGCGCCGCCCCTGTCAGCCAGTGCCCGCCGAAGTTCGCGCCCAGTGGATTCGTAGCTGCGTTCTGGACGCCCTCGGTCTTGAACAAGAAGCCGAAGCCGTGATGGAAGCCATGGATGCCGAGCGCGATGGCGACGCCGAACGTGCCGATCGTCTCGACGTAGACGCCCACCCTGGCCACGTGGCCCATGACCCGGGCGCCGATCGAGTTCAACACGAACTGCAGCACGACAAAGACGACAGTGATCCACAGGATGACGGCGTGGCTCGCCGGGTTGAGGTTCCAGTTGAACCACCGGTGGGTCAGAACCGTGATGTACGACACGACGCCGGTGTCGACGCTCGCGACGGTGGCGAGGAGCGCGACGCCATAGATCCAGCCGATCCACCAGCCGTAGCCGGGGCCAACCGAGTACTTCCCGTACTGGTAGAGGGCACCAGAGACCGGGTAGTGGCTTCCCAGCTCCCCGAAGACCATGGCGACGAGCAGCATGAAAAGCACCACGACAGGGATCGTCCAGATGTACGCCGGCCCACCCGTGCCCGCCCCGATGGCAAACAGCGAGTAGATGCCGACGACGGGCGAGAGGTACGCGAACGCCACGGAGAAGTTGTCGAAGAGCGACAGGACGCGGGACAGCTCCTGGCGATATCCGAATTGCTGAAGGCGTTGCTCGTCAGCGGCCGCTCGGGCCCCGGCGTCCACCATGTTCCCCCCCAACGCGACAGCCACCGTGCGGTCGTGCCGCGTCGAAAACCGTACTCGCGAACGAGGCGCTGATTGCGGATCGAGTCCGAGCCTCGGTCCCAATGCAGGTCACGACTCTCGGGGCTGCTTTCACGATCGCGTCGGTAGCCAACGCAGGCATTAGATGCGATCGAGACGGGGACCTGCTCGTGGCAACGAGCAGATGGAGCCCCAAAGGCTCACGATCAAGCGCCGGCGCCGATGTCAACTCAACGGAATGCCCGTGCATTGGATCACGTGACCACGATCAGGTCCACGCAGGCGGCGACAATCGACCAGGCAATCCATCGGGGGGGTCCGTTCTCGTCGACTCTCGATACGCCACACTCCCCGCCCTCGCTGATGGTGGAACGCGGAGAGAGGAGGGCAGTTACCCGATGTCTTCGGACGACCTCCGCCGCTCCTGGGGCACTTCTAAGTCCTCACTCCGACGATCGTCGATGAGTTCATCTCCACACACCGGACAGCGCGTTTGGCCCGGTCGAGTCACGTGACCGAACGGACAGATCATCTTCGCGGCCTTCACCATTGCCCAGCCCCCCTTGTTCGAAGCAGCTCAATGCAACACCGTGTGGTGCCCCGTGTCGTGCGAGCCCTCCCAGCGGCACCGTAGAGGGGTGCAACGCTGCGCGTCAGGCATCAGCGTCAGGCGATCGACTGATGGCCGGCATGAACCCAAGCGTTGGAGCCCGGGTGGACCCTGTGTCCACCTTCACGAGCGCGCCAAGCCCCAGGCCCGGAAAGGAAACAGGCCCCAGCGCGGACGCCGGGGCCTGTTCCTCTCACCTCTGTTGTGTGTTCCTCGTTACTTGGATGTCACCGTTGCGGGCTTCGATGGCGCACCGGTGCCGTAGGCGTTGGTGGCCGTCACCGTGACGGTGTACTTGGTGCCAGGCGTGAGGCCTGCGATCACGCAGGTCCGCGCCGGCGAGGTGCCCGTCGTCGAGCAGCTGAAGCCGCCGGGCTGCGCCGTGGCCATGTAGCTCGTCACGTGCGTCACGCCACTCGCCTTGGGCTTCGCCCACCTGATCGTCGCCGAGGCGGTGCCTGCGGTCGCGTGGATCGACAGGGGCGCTCCCGGTGCACCGACGATCGCCGACGCTGGGGTCGACGGCGCGGACGTGCCGCCGGCGTTCTTTGCCGTGACCGACACGGTGTAGACGACGCCGTTCACGAGCGAGTTGATCGAGCAAGCCAGCTTCTTGGTCGAGCAGGACCTGGTTGCCTTGCCCGTCGCCGTGGCAGTCGCCTTGAACGTGATCGAGCCGGTCGATGACTCGGTCCACGAGACGCCGAGTGCGCGGTTGCCCGAGCTCAGCGCAACTGCGGCAGGTGATGCGGGCGCGGCAATGTGCCCGATGCTCGCCGAGGACGCGGTCGCGAATGCCGGGATCGCGGCGATGGCGAGTGCGGCCCCTACTGCGCCGCGCTTCATGACTCCAGAAATTCTCATGTACTTGCCTCCGGTGTGGTGGGTGGTGGTACTGCATATGGCCACTGCCCGTCGGCGACGCCGTTCTAAACCTTGCCTTGGAGAACCTGGCGAACCCGGATGCAGGAGTCGTCCGGAACGCGGACCGGATTGGCCCCCGATACCCGATCGGCTGCGTGGACTTGTCAGGTCGAGTCAGGACGGTCTGACGGAGGCAGCACGCGACGGGGGGCCGGTGCCGTAGGCATTTGTTGCCGTGACGGTGACGACGTACGTCGTGCCAGGCGTCAACCCTGGGATCTGGCAGGTTCGTGACGGAGCGGAGATGATCGTCTTGACTGTCGAGCAGCTGAAGCCGCCAGGCGACGCCGTGGCCATGTAGGCCGTCACGTCGGTGACGCCGCTCGCCTTCGGGGGGCCCCACGTGACCGACGCGGCCGCAGGCGCTGGGCTCGTGCGCACGGAGAGCGGTGGGCCAGGGACGCCGACGATCGCCGACGCAGGACTGGACGGACTCGAGCTGCCCGCGGACGTCGAGGCGATCACGGTGACCTCATAGACGGCACCGTTCACCAGCGAGGCAATCCTGCAGCTCTTCGCCTTCGAGGTGCACTTTCGCGTCGTTCGGCCTCCGCCGGTCGCCGTCGCGACGAAGGTGATCCTCCCTGTGGATGACTCGGCCCACGCAACCGAAAGCGAGCGATTGCCCGAGACGAGCGAGACGGCGGTCGGCGTCGAGGGAACCGAGCTGCCCGGGCCCTTCGCAAAAGAGGTTGAGGCGAGCACGGGCACGGTGCTGAGCGCGAGGCCAATCGCGATCGCACCACCCCTCAGTGCTCGACGAACTGGCAACGCGCACCTCCGAGTCGGCATTCCGATTTCATACTTCCTATGCCCTTGCGGACACGGTAGCCAAACCGCGATCACGAGAATCGGCGGCTGCCCTGAAACCTCGTCACGGAGTCGTGGTCACGGTTCTGGCGTTGTGTCGAGTTCACCAGCGCCGTTCCGCAGGGCAGCCGCCGGATCGGGCCTTTGGAGCTCGAACCAGACGGTCTTGGAGCTGTCACCTACTCGAGACTGCACGCCCCAGTGCGAGGCAAGCCCGTCCACCATCTTGAGTCCGCGCCCCATCTCCGAGTCGAGGTCGGGCTCCACGAGCACTGGTGTGCCGGGGCCCTCGTCAGCCACCTCCACCCGGACGATGTCGACGGTGATGAGGATGGCCACCTCGAAGGCCGATTTCGCGTGGAGCACCGCGTTCGTCGCGAGCTCTGCCACCAGAACTGCCGCCAACTCCCGCACTGCTCGCTCCACGTCGCGTAGCGCCTCAAGGACAAACGTCCGCGCGTCTCGCACCGAGAGGAGTTCGGCAGGGAACTGTCGACGCCGGTCCGGACGCGGACCAGACGCCAGGCGGAGCCGCCCAGCCAACCCGGCGGCGGTGATGGCCTGGCGAAGGATGTTTGAGGCGTGTCGAACCTCGAGGTCACCGTGGCGCCGGGCAAGTCGAAGCAACACGGCGAGGCCGGAGCTGTCAACGTACGCCAGCTCTGCGGCCTCCACGACGACAAGGCTCGCCTCGTACGCGAGCGCTGCCTCTATCTCGGGCTGGAGCGCCTCGACCGACAGGATGTCGAGCTCGCCTCGCAACACGATGTGCAGGGTCCCGTCTGCTCCCGGCTCAACGAACATCGTGGCGGTCGAGTCACCTAGGTGCGCCACTTGACCCCCAATATCGCGATGTCGTCGTCGGAGCCCTCTGGGACAAGCAAGGCCAGGATGTGAGCCAAGGTTGCCTCGATGGGACCGCGCTGTCCATCTGCGGCAACTCGGAGCGTTTCGAATCGGTCGTCCAGGGCAACGCCGCGCCGCTCGACGAGTCCGTCCGTGAACGCGACGATCGCGGCCCCTGGGGCGACGACAACGGACCGCGAGATCGGGCGAGTACCGCTCCCGGCCCCGATGGGTGCGCTCACGTCGAGCTCGACATACCGAGCGCCGGCCCCGTCGATGACCAGCGGGGGCGGATGTCCCGCACTCGCCAGCGTGACGCGCCGGGCCGCGACCTCCACCAGTGCGCAGAGCACCGTCGCGAAGCACTCGTCTCGCTCGACGTCCAAGAGCTCGTCCAGCTTGCCGAGAACGACGTCAGGGGCATCACCCTGGACGACGTAGGCGCGGATCGCGTGCCGGAGATAGGTCATGGTCGTCGCGGCCCGCAGCCCGCGACCTGACACGTCGCCGACCGCGACAAACAGCCGGTCGTCGTCGATGGCGATCGTCTCGTACCAATCACCGCCGATCTCGAGGTCGCGTATGCCCGCGACGTAGCGCGTCGCCAGATCGACCCCGGGGAAGACCGGATGCTCTTCGGGCAGGAGCGCCTGTTGGAGCGTGCTCGAGATGTCTCGCTGCACCACGAAGCGCTGCTCGGTGGAGGAAGCATGCGCCTCTGCCAGCTCCCGACGTCGGATGAGGCGCTCATTGGCGTAGGTGGCGATGAGCACCAGCAGCACCCCCATACCACCGATGAGGCAGGGCAGCTCGCCGGACAGGACGCTCGCGAGCGGTCGAGCGGACGTCGCGACGACGGTGATCTCGGATGCGCCGAAGGGAACCACGGTGGTGACCTGGGGACCGGCGGGGTACGTCGGCATGGTCGACGCCATGAGGTCGCGCGGCGCGGTGGCTCGCCCCAGGTACAGCGCGACGTCCAGACCAGCAACAGGGGAGCTTGCAGGCAGGAGCGCTGGCTCGGCATAGACGGCAAGCCCGTCGGTCGAGCCCGGCAGGACCTCGGCGATCCCGTAGCCCCGGGGCGGACCGGAAAAGATGCTCGTGACCATCAGCTGCGTGCTCGGTCGCAGACTGGAGAGGAAGCGCCGCGCCAGTCTCGGCTCCGACAGGAGCGCGGGCCGGCCCACGCTGGCCAGCAAGTGCGGCTCGCCCCCACCGATGTGCCAGAGCGACACGGCTCGGAAGGGCGCCCCGGGGCCGACTTCGGAGCGCACGAACGTGTCGAACGCGCGCGTCGACCGCGTGGACGAGGCGATCTGGTCCGCAGCGATCAGTGGCTGTTGGAGTTGCGGTACCGATGCCTCGAGCGCAGTGGAGAGCTGGCGGAGCTGTGAGTCCAGCAGTCGTGTCGCCGCGTCGTTGGCGTCGACCTGAGCGACAACGGCGAGCGCGAGCGTCAGCGCGAACCCCAGCGTGACGATAACTGCGCTCGAGGGGTGCGCCAGCCACCGCGGCCGGTGCGTGAGGACCACGCCCACAGCGAGTGGCGCCGTCGTCACGCGTACCTGCTCCGTGCCGCGCGGAGTCGGCGTGTGCTCCTCGGCATCCGACGACGCGAACGGCGCGGTTGAAGCTCCGTCGTCCACCCTCATGCACATCTCCCCGTCGTCGATCGGGCCGCTCGGCGTCGTTCCAGTTTGACGACACTCCGAGCGTGCGAGAGGTGAGGCTTCGGAGGTTATCTCAGACTGGGTTGACGATGAGGCGTTGGTTCGAGTCGAACGTAGGATCGGTCTGAGGCAGGCGAGACTTGGAGAACGGCGAGGGTGGCAGCCGCGACGAGGAGTCCAATGGATGCACACATCGAGCTGATCCTTCCGGCCCAGACTGAGTACCTCTATCTCGTGCGTCTCCATGTAGGTGCGGTGGCCTCACGGATCGACATGACGCTCGAGGTGGTGGAGGACCTCCACCTGGCCGCCGAAGAGCTCTGCATGTCACTGCTCAGCCTGTCGCACAATGTGCCGGACCGCCTCGCAGTAGGGATCGCGTGGGACGCCGACGCCATCGAGATCTCGTGTCGACTTGGTGGCACGCAGGACCACGACGGCCAATCATGGACGAACGAGGGCTTCCCGGAGCTCATCTCAGAGCGGATCTTGGACGCGTTGGTTGACGAGCACAGCCTCGACGTGGACGGTCATCCACCGACAGCCTGGCTGCGGAAGCGCAGGGAGCGCCCACTCCCGAGTGCATGACGCCAGTGTCACGGGGCGGTTCCCGACATGCTGCCCGAGGCGAGGAGCCAACAGACCTTCGCGGCGATGCGAGAGAGCGACTCGTCAAGGAACACCTCGGCCTCGCAGAGCCGATCGCCCGTCGATTCACCAACCGCGGCGAGTCGAGCGAGGATCTGGCCCAGGTGGCCGCCCTCGCGCTCGTCAAGGCCGTTGACGGCTTCGACGCGAGCCTTGGATACGACTTCTCCGCGTTCGCGACGCGCACGATCATCGGGGAGCTCAAGCATCACTTCCGAGACAGGGGATGGGCCGTCCGAGCGCCTCGCCGGGTGCAAGAGCTCTACCTCGAGATGAACGCGGCGGTCGCAGAGCTCACCCAGCAACTGGGCAGATCGCCCACCATTCGCGAGATCGCCGCAGCGTGTGATCGCCCAGAGGTCGATATCCTCGCGGCGATCGAGGCTGGGCACGGCTATCGCGCGGCTTCACTCGACGCGCGTGGTGAGCATGGGCGGACGCTGCTCGAGCGTGTGGAGGGTACGCAAGCTGCAACCGGACTGCCTGGCCAGCTTGCGGAGCTCTCGCCGCACCTCGATCGATTGAGCGCGCGGGAGCAATCCATCCTGCGGTTGCGCTTCGTCGACGAGCTGACGCAGTCCGAGATTGCCGACCGCCTCGGAATCAGCCAAATGCACGTCTCACGGCTGTTGCGCAGCGCACTCGATACGCTGCGCATGGCATACAAGGAGTCGGGGTGATCGAGCAGTGACACAGGATCCAGAACCCGTGGTTCGGGGTGAACTGCGCATCGGGTCGGGCACCGTTGGCCCGTGGACCGTCCTGACGTGCGAGGGCGACCTGGACGTCACGACCTCATCGGAGCTGCGAACGGCGATCCAGCACGCCTCGGTTGAAGCCGGCGTCGTGATCGATCTCGATGGTGTGGCGTTCATTGACTCCACGGCTCTCGGCGTGCTCATTGCAGGACAGAAGCGGATCCAACGTGGAGGACGCGAACTCCGGATCGTCGTCACGAGCGCAACCATTCTCCGCATTATCGCCATCACAGGACTCGACGACCTGTTCACGCTGTTCCAAAGCGTGCAGCATGCAACGGCGCCTCCGTCGTAATCCGGTTGCTGAGCTTGGCGTGCGCCGCAGTTGTGTTGGGTCTCTACGTCGGTGTGAAGATCATGTTTGGCTCCCGCGGATTCTCAGCGTTCATGCCAAACACGGGCTTGCACCTTCCTGACCTAGGTGAGCCGTCGTGATAGGCGTCCCGGAGGCAGTTGCGGTAAGCGAGCCGGCCCCAGTAGTTGGGGTGGATGCTTTCCTGTTGGAGGTACTTGCCAGAATCGGTCGGGTAGATCTGGTTCATCCACTCTGAGATTTGAGATGCGGCCGGCGACGTCCAAGCGTGAATGGGTCCGAACGGAATGAGTGCAGTTCCCCGCTCGCACAGGCGGTGCCCGGAGAGGGCTTGCGAGGTATCGAGCACGACCGCGTTGGGTTCCGTGGCCGCAGCGCCTCGGATCGCATTGTTGATGGCGGGGAGACCAACCGCGTTGAGGTAGGTCGCATCGTCATTGAGGAACGCACACTTGCCGATCAGGAAACGGGGTCCCAGGGGCCCCCCGCCCTGGGGATACTTGAAGCCGCCTGCGCTCGGAAACGCCGATGAATAGAGCTGGATGATGAGCTTGTAGGACCAGGTCGGGTAGCCGGCGTTCGTCATGGCGTGCTCGACGTTGTCGAGGGCGGTCTTGTCTGCAGCACGCACGGCAAGCTGGTTTGCGGGGGAGAAGTGGTTGGTGACCGACCATTGCGCCCAATTGCCCGATGGGTTTCGGTCACATCGGTACGGGGTGGCAAGCGTGTGGGCGAGATCCGCCTTGACGCAGCGCTCGATGATGTCCTGGAAGTCGAAGTTGTTGATGCCGATCATGACGGTCACTGCTCGGACCGTGTGCGTCCACGCGTACTGCTGCAGCATGAGCGCCTGGCCCCAAGTTTCCGCGCCGGTCACGTTGCCACCGGTGAAGTCCGAGTTCTGCGGCACGGTGTTGTCGCCGCCCGGCTGGGGGAAGAAGTCGAGCCCGGGCTTGAAGAGGGGCAGGTTGGGGACACAGACGCCAACGGCGCAGAAGTGCGTCGTGGTCTGCGCACCCGAGCACGCGAAGTTCACACCGGTCACGTTCCCACCGATGAGTACCTGATCCGACTTGGCGCGGTGGCACCGATAGATCTGCTCAGCCGTGTCCGCAGGATTGTCGTGGTAGGCGTCGCCTCCGGGATAGGCATCGGTCCTGGCGGAGAAGCCCGGCACCGCGTTGCCAGCCCAGCGTCCGCCCTCGCCTGACATCGCAGAGTCGCCGACTCCAACTAGGTACCCCGCGCCAGCATTCGGGACTGAGTGCCGCTTCGTGCTGACCGGAACCGACTCGAAGTGCACGATGATCCCCGAGATCGGCAGGTGATTTGCGTTGCCGTCGCTGTCGACGTACAGCGCCTCGCACGCGGTGTACGAAATGCCGAGGGCAAAAGTGATCGATCCAGTGATGCGATCGCCGGCGTATGGCCCATCTTGGGGCGTGAGCGCATAGCCCCCGAGCAGCGCTGCAGACGTGGTGTCCGTCGTCGTGTCGAACATCATGCTCGTCGTCGCGACCGTGTCCTTCCCGATGCTCTGGGTGCCCGCCTGGTTCGTCCACATGAAGGTCGCAGCTCCATTTGGAATCGGGTTGCCGAGCAGCGAATGGCAATAGACCTTGGCTGCGCCGGAGCCAACGTTGCTGGTCTTGAGCTTCAGCGACAGCGCGAGGAATCGATGCAGCGGATCCGTGCAGCTGAGCACCTCGGTGTAGAGCGACAAAGACTCGACCTGCGGCGGACCGCCGAAGCCCGAGTCCGTGAGGCTCGGGACGAAGTGCACGACGGCCGGCTGACCTCCTTGTCCTTTGAGCCCCGGACCGCTCTTGCACGTTTGAACAATGTCGGGGACGTACGCCGCGCGGGCGCGATCATGGGTCCGGATCTGGGCCTCGGCCTGGCGCACGGGACTGACGATGACCAAGGCAATGAGCACGAGACTGATCGAGATGCCAACCTGCGTGCGGGTTCCGAGACGTCGCATGCCCCACCCCTCCTGGGAGCGCAACTTCGCAGACTCCCAGGTCCAACCGTACCGCTAACTATGTGGGAAGGAGGGGGCCACGAGTCTCGTATCCCTGGCCGTAATCGGGGGGCGAATGGGGACGACGAGCAGGATCTGGGGCCCGTTGCGTGCGGTTCAGATGAGATGCCTGGAAGAACCATGGACATCCCGAAACAGATGAGGTGCATGAGTCGTATGAAGCGGATCGTCGCCTCCTTCACGCTGCTTCTTGCGGGCGGACTCGGGGTTGCCGGCTGCGCGACGAGCCGTGGGGCGACGCATCCTGCGACGGGCCGTCTCACCATTCAGGTACGTCTCAACGCCTCAAGGGTGGCCGTCGGGACACCGATCTCGGGGTACGCGGTGGTTGAGAATGGAACCAGCAAGGCAATCAGCTGGAACATCTGTGCTCAGGACCTGGCAGTTGGCCTTGTCGGTCACGGGGCCACGTTCGACCCGCTCAACGACGACGTGGCCAGGGAGTGTTTCTCGCCTCGTGGCCTGGGATCTGGCCGAATGCTGAGATATCCGATCACCGTCGAGACCACCTACGACGCCTGTGGTTTAGGCGGCGTGCCCATCTGCCCTCGCGATGGATTCCCGCTGCTGCCTCTCGGCAGCTACTCCGTTGACCTCGTTGCGAGTGGGCTTCCGAGTTCCATCTCACGCGTGCCAACCCCCAAGGTGACGCTCATCAACGCCGCATCCGGCCGTTCGTCCGGACCGGTTGGAGGCTCGGTTCTCATCCAGGCATACGGATGCGAGACCATGACGTACGCACAGCCGCCAATCTCTGTCGTGCTGCTCCACCATGGCCAGGTCATGGCTCGGCGGAGCAGCCTCGGCGTCACCCAGGAGTTCATAGTGAGCGCGAGTCCCGGGTCCTACGTCGTTCGCTCCAGCACTCGAGCCCCGATCCAGGTGCGCGTCGTGAACGGCGTCCAGGAGTTCGTGGACGTCATGCCTCGCTGTCACTAGTAACAATCCACGGTGAGTCCGCGTGCATCCACACCGTGAGATGCAGGTTCGGGTCCCGAGAATCCTCGCGCCATCGTCACCACACGTGAAGGCAGTTACATGCGCACTCGGATGGTTTGCATCCCATCGCCCGAAAGGTCCTCCAGCGACGCCGGGCGTCCCGCCATTACAAGGATGAGTGACGCCAACGGACCCTCGACTAAAGGACCGTCCCCCGCTGACCAGTCGGCATCTGTGGCCGACATGCGCAGACCAGCAATGCGCCTTTTCGTGTGGATGGGGAAGCCGATGCTCTTCATCGTGTCGGCCACCGTCAACATCGTCGCCTCGGGCACGCTTCGGGTCATGCCTGTCGGTCGTCGGATGTCCTGGCTATGGCACACAAGGTCGACGAGCATGATCTCGGGCGGCGCACCATTCAGCGTGCGATGCAGCCCGACTGTCTTGCGGAACTTCACGAGCAACTCGTCGGGAGGCGCCGCTCCCAACGCCAGGCCCGCGCGGGCCATGAAGCGGTTGAAGTTCAAGCCGGACTTGAGCAATCCCACGAAGATCGGACCCATCTTCATGTCCGATCCGAAGATCAAGTGGCCGACGACGTCTCGGACTCTCCACTTGGTGCACAACGACGGGGCGTTCCACTTGTTGTGGTCGAGCGTGGCCAGGTCGTCCGCCAACGCCGAACGCTCGTCGTCAATCGCAAACCACGTGTCCATCACCACTCCCGCGTCGAATCTCCGTTCGGAGACCTGACGCAAGGGTATGCACATCGAGCTGATGGTGTGGTGGCGATGGAGTTGGTCAACTGGGCGCGCTCGGAGGTGTGCTCGGAGGGAATCGAACGCGGATCGTCACGAAGCACCGCGCTCACACAGAAACCTCAAAGAGCCGCACACTGGTTGGCCCCGCCACTGCGACGTCCACAAAGCCTCTCGGGCCAGGGAACAAGACCGTCGCCCCAAAGTCTCCGCCAAGGTCTCGCGGTGGGAGCCGAATGATGCGGGAGGCGTCGGCCCCGAATTGCACTCCCTCGACGCCACCGGTAGCTGCCTCGTGGAGCACGAGAGAGGGCCGAGCACGACTGTTCGGTGTGTCGCCAACCACCGCAACGCCATCGGGCAGCACGGTGCTCAGGAGCGTCAGGTCGAGCGGCGACTGGAATGCTCCGAGGTCGGGAGGTGGTGCCAGCAGTCGTTCCGCTGCTGCGTCGACCGGCTCTCCACTGGCGTTCAACGCATCGCCGAATCCGAACGTCGGTGCGCGATGTGGTGGCACTGCGCCGATCGTCCAGGGCGGGACTACCGTTCCCCACCCCACGATATTGATGCCGCCGAAGGCGTTGCCGTAGGCGACGGCCTGGTTCAAGTTGTTCGCCGGCAGCCAGGCGAACGTGTGCTCGAGATTCGCGGTGACGACGCGTTCTTGTCGCCCTCGGGGACCGAGCGCCTCGAAGACCGTCCGTCCCCTGTCGACCAGAACCCGGAGCCGGCCAACGACAATGATCGAGCCGCCGGGGAGGTTGATGACCTGTGTCAGTTCCGCGTTGCCTGGGAGCACGCGCGAGAAGCCGTCCGAACCGAAGGTCGTGATGAGGCGACCTGTCCTCCCCAGCTCGTACACGAGGGAGGGCTGTCCTTCCCACAGCACGTCATCGACGCCCACGAGAATCGTGCCGTCGGACTCGGACACAACCGACGCGACGTTCGAAAGGAACTCGGACGTCTTCGGGTTGTCGATCGCAGCCCAACCATGTATGCCAAAGTCACCAACGAGCTTCCCCTGGCGATTCAACTCTGCACCGATGATCTCGTGTCCGTAGTTACCGAAGACAAGGACGTCACCCTGAGAGGTCGCCGTCATTGCAGTCATGAAGACCTCACCGCCGACCTCGCCGCGAACCCTTCTGGAATTGGGAAACGGGATTTGGAGCGCCATCCTTCCTCCGTGCCCGAACCGCGTGTCCGGCGTGCAGCCCGCCGTCAGTCCTTCGAGGATGACTGGCGGCTGCTGGGTTCGGTTGTACTGAAGGCCGTCATTCTGGTACCCGACGATGGCACCGCCGCCGGGCACGGACGCGCCGAAAAGGCCTTCTGAGCCGTAGCCAGACAAGGCGACCCCGGCACCGTGGCGACACTCGGCGGCGTCGGTTGTCGCCAACTTCGCCGCGGTCCCAGGAAGGGGCGGCGAGTGTGCTGGGGTTCTCTTGGCGACGGACCCACCCACCGAGGTGACAAGAACGACGATGACCGCGCAGATCAGGGCGATGACGACGGAGCCCACGATCCATCGTCGCCGGCGGAGCCATCTCGCCTCTTTGACAAGGACTTCCTCTTCGTAGCGGCGCTCAGCCGGCGCACGAGTCAGAACAGCCATGTGTCGCTCCCCTTGCTCTGACAGATCTGGTGGTACTAAGGTAATAGGCACCATGGACCTTGTCAAGGTGGACCCAGAGCCCAATGTGCCGCTCTACGAGCAGATCGCGGCGGACATTCGACGCGCGATCGCTGAAGGCGAGGCCAAGCCTGGTGAGCGTCTCCCGCTCGCGAAGGACCTGGCCACGGTGCTCGGCGTGAATACCAACACGGTGCTCCGAGCCCTCCACGTGCTCCGCAACGAGGGCCTCTTGGAGTTCCGGCGCGGACGCGGCATCACGGTCGCGGGGACGCCAGAGCGAGGAGCGATGCTCGCCAAGGTCCACGAGCTCCTGGACTTCGCTCGTAAGCACGGCTATCGAACCGACGAACTCATTGAGCTCATTCAAGGGGCGTCGTAGGTCTCAGGAGTGCCACTGGCGAACAGAAGTCCAATTCCCAAAGCATCTAGGCATCACCTGCGCAAAGGAAAATGGCTATGCCGAGAGCGCACTCCTAGGGCCAAGCGATAGCGTCAGATCGATGTTATGATGACGCCATACTGACGTCTCGCTGACTATCCTAGGAGAGCTCCTTTGACGAATCCCACGAGGCGCGAGACCATGTCGCTACCAGACGGCGGCCGCCGAGTGGACGTCATCGAATTTGGGGATCCCGACGGCGCACCCGCGATGTACCTGCACGGGACGCCGTCGTCCGCCCGGGAGGCACGGTGGCTCCACGAGCCGGCTACCACTGCCCATGTTCGCATCATCTCGATGGACCGACCCGGCTATCAAGCGTCCGACCCAATTGCGAGCCCATCCTTCGAAGCGACCGCGAAAGTGGTCGTCGACGTAGCAACGCACCTCGGACTCGGGCGATTTAGCGTCGTAGGATTCTCCGGCGGCGCAGGTAGTGCGCTCGCCACTGCCGCGGTAGCTCCGAACCGCGTGAACTCGGTCCACCTGGGCGGTGGCATGGGTTCCCCCGTGCCGGGCGCAGGCGAGGCGTTGCCCGCCTCTCGGCGCATCTTCTTCAAGGTTGCCGCAAGCGCGCCACCGGTGGCCAAGTTCGTTCTGGGCCGCATGTCGAATCGTATGAACAAGCTCCTCGGATCGAAGTTACAGATGCCGACGCTCGCCGTCCTCGAGCTGTTGGAGGGTTCGGCAAAGGGTTCTCAGGTCAGTGCGGCCGAGTCATTCGCGCGTACGACCGCGCAAGCAGATCTTCACGCCTGGGCGTCCGAGTACCTCGAGGGGGCAGGTGCGATAGGCGCAGTCTGGAGTGACATGGCGTCCTTTGCGCGCCCGTGGTCGTTCAGGCCCAGCATGCTCACGACGCCGGTGGAGCTCTGGCACGGAACAGACGACGGAGCCGTTCCCTTCAGTTATGCAGCGGCTCTATCGAAGCTGCTCCCCAATGCGACGTTGCACCAGCTTGAAGGTGAGGGTCACTTCGTCTTTCTCACGCATGGTGATGAGATCTGCGAATCGATCCACGGTGCGGCCGTTTTGAACGGACGCACCTGATGATTCGAGTGAGTGTGCTGGATGCCTTCTGACAAACCGGACAGACGGCTGGTCCTTCTGACCATTTGACCGCGAGACCGAGACCCAGCTGATGTGATCGGCAGCAACCGTGATGCTCAATCATGTGGGGCCGCTTGAGCAGGTCGCATCA
The DNA here is from genome assembly GCA_003162395.1 of Acidimicrobiaceae bacterium. Classification (GTDB taxonomy): domain Bacteria; phylum Actinomycetota; class Acidimicrobiia; order Acidimicrobiales; family RAAP-2; genus Palsa-459. The sequence goes on along the minus strand of PMON01000070.1, from coordinate 28,473 downwards.
TTCCTCGGGCACGCCGACATCCGTGCGACGAGCGTCTACGCGCGACTCACTCCGCACACGAGAGAGCAAGCAGCCCGCTCATTAGGGCAGATCCATGACACGGCTCTCGGAGGGGCAGCTGGTGACGTCAAGTCGGAGAATGGCACAACCCAGCAGAGATCTAGTCGGCGGCTCGCATGTTCGATCCCGAAAAACCGGCGTTGGGTTGTAACACACGCGGTGATCGGAACATAACTTTCATTGATGAGCAAGGACGCTGCCGCCACGGCTCCAGCAAGCCAGACCGAGAGATTCCGATCCCTCTATGCGCGGACTCAAGGTCGGATATTCGCTTTTTCCTTCAGGCGCACTCACTCTTTCGAAGACGCCGGAGACGTATTTTCTGAGACGTACCTGGTAGCGTGGCGGAAGATCGACCAGGTTCCCGACGGCGAGGACTCGATACTTTGGCTCTACGCAACCTGTCGTCGGGTGCTCGCCAATCACTACCGAAAGGATCGGCGCAGGTCCCAGCTGCTCAGTGAGATGGGAGCCGAGGTTGAGAACGGATCCCTTGCAGAGCAAGGATCACCTGTCAGCAGCGCGCAATCAGCGAGAGAGCTCCTCTGGAGACTTTCGGAGCGCGATCGCGAGATCCTGATGCTCGCTGCATGGGAAGGACTGGACTCCAACGAGATCGGTCACGTGCTGGGGTGTTCAGCGGTGGCCGCCCGCGTGAGGCTGCACCGTGCACGAAACCTGCTGTCGGACGAGATGCGTCGCATGGACTTGCTGAGCTCGAATGAAACCCACACACATCGAGAGACACTGCGCGAGGCACCCGCCATTCGCGAGACGCTAGGGAGGCACGACGACGATGGATGACACGCTGAGGCAACTTGCAGGGGCGGATCCCTATCGCGCCGCCCAGCTCGAAGACCTCCCGTCGAGCCGGTTCTACGCGAACACCTTCGACGCGATCGTCAGTTCCGACAGCGCCCCGGAGCTTGGGACGGGTGTGATGGCTGTGACAAGTGAGCGAGACGGGCGACTGGCAAGGAAAGGTCGCGTCAGGCTGGGACGGGTCATTCCAGCGGTGTTAGCCGGCTGCGTCGGCCTGTCGTTCGCCGGCGCAGCGATCGCGGATGCGGTCTCGTCCTCGCCCGTCACCAAGTTCCTCCAGCAAGAGACAACGCAGCCAAGGTTGACCAGTAGAGCAATGCTCGACAGAGGTGGACGACACAGGCTCAGTGCGCAAGTAGGACGTATCTCGCCACGAGACGCAGTCACCGTCACCAGCACGCTTGGTGACGGGACCGTCCTTGGTCCGCCTGCCGCAACCGCAACCGCGGCGATCTCCCAGAGCCAGGCTTGGAATGCGTTCGTTGCATATGGGCCTGTGCCCAACGTCTACGTCCTGGCGTCCACGCCAGCTCCGACGATTGAGCTCGCGCAACTTTCGAAGGCGGTCGCGCCCAACGGCACCGACGGCGGCTCGCTCAGCAGCTTGGTCTGGGTCATCCACTATCAAGACATCGCCGTATACAACGCCGTGGAGAACGCCCTTCACAATCAGTTCCTAAGTACCCATCCAGGCCTCGCGACGGGATCGCCAGCACAGCTCAATCCGTACCAGGAGATCGGATACTTCGACGCCTTTGTGAGTGCCAATACGGGGCAGGTCCTCTACACCACCACGCACGCATCGCTGATCCCTCAGTCACGAGCGGCGCGAGCGGCAACGAGCTCAGAGCGGCCCGAGCCCTGAGCCTGCTCTCATCTCCTCGCCAGCGCACGGCCGGGAGCGGCGTACGCGGCGTTCGTGTTCTGATTGCACAAGCTCGGGAGGCTGCAGACCGACCGGTCTGAGCCTCCGGAGGCACGGTGACGGCCGTCACGCGTGAACTGCTGGTAGGAGATAGGTGTGGCTTCACGGGTCTGGGGGGAAGAGGTGGCGATGGACTACGACGCCACCTCGGCTGCGATGTTCGATCCCGCCGTCCTTGGCCCAACGGTCGACTACCTCTTCGAGCTGGCGAGGGGTGGACCAGCGCTTGAATTTGCCGTGGGCACGGGCCGCGTCGCCCTGGAACTAAGCGCGCGAGGGTTGCGCGTCTCGGGGATCGAGCTATCGCCCCACATGGCGGAACAGATGCGGACCAAGCCCGGCGCCGACTCGGTGCAGATCGCCATCGGTGACATGACGACCACACGGGTGAAGGGGCCCTTCAAGCTCGTGTACTTGGTATGGAATGCGATCATGAACGTGACGACCCAGGATGAGCAGGTGGCCGTCTTCGAGAATGCCGCGGCTCACCTCGAATCGGGCGGCTGCTTCGTAGTTGAGGTTGGCGTCCCCACGCAGGTTCGGAGCCGCTTAGGCGAGCTGGGACACGTCTTTGCCATGGACGACGACCATGTTGGGATCGACACCCTCGACGATCCGGTCGCACAGATCTTGTCGTCCCACCATTGGTTCGAGGTCAACGGCCACCTCGTTCACGGGTCCGCACCGTTCCGATATGTCTGGCCATCCGAACTCGACCTCATGGCTCGGGTCGCAGGTATGCGCTTGCTCCACCGTTGGGCAGGATGGCGGAAGGAGGCGTTCACCTCCGAGAGTGCCAGCCAGATTGCGGTCTTCGAGAAGAACGCGCTTCGGACGTGACGCTGTAGCCCTGTCGGAGCGTCGCACCTCGTCGCACGTTTCGGGGCGATGAGCGTCCGGCGATTCGACCAGGATGGATGATCAACCGGACCGAAACGCCGGTACCCACGCGCGGTACCGGGCGACGTCTCAGTTGCGAACCACCAGATGTCGTGCTCACGGAGCGGGGAGAGTGCCCGTGACCATCGGGTCACCAAATACGTACGCGATCCTCATCGGGCTGGTAGAGCGCGTCGGATTTGGTGACACGAAACGCGTCGTAGAACTCACGAGACTCGCTCAGGTCTCGCAGCACGTTCTTCCTAGCGAGCAACGGCGCACTCCACCACGAGACTGTGATTGAGAACCTTTCGGCTCCGCCCTGGCTGGCCATGTGACCCGAAGTTCACGAAGTGAGCCCCTGCCCCACGTGCCGATTACAGGGAAAGGGTTGCCATCCCTAGCCCGGATTCAGATAGGTGTAGTCGTCCCCCGTGTTGGCGGCGCTCGTTCCCCTCGACGTGGTGACAAACAGGTTGTAGGTACCGGCCGTGGCTCCCCCGCCGGTGACCGCGGTGATCGTGGTCGAGGAGACCACAACCACGCTGGTGGCGGCGATGGCTCCGGTACCCTGGCCGATCTTGACGGTGGCGCCGGCGATGAAGCCGGTGCCGGTGATGGTGATGGGAGTGCCCCCGCTCACCTGGCCGTTGTCCGGGCTGACCAACGAGACGGTGGGGACGGCGGCATTGTAGGTGTAGTCGTCACCAGCGTTGGCCGCGCTCGTTCCCCCCGACGTGGTGACAATCAGGTTGAAGGTACCTACCTTGGCCCCCCCGCCGGTGACCGCGGTGATCCTGGTCGAGGAGACCACGACCACGCTGGTGGCGGCGATGGCTCCGGTGAGACCATTGCCCTGGCCGATCACGACGGTGGCGCCGGTGATGAAGCCGGTGCCGGTGATGGTGATGGGAGTGCCCCCGGTTGTCGGGCCATTGTTCGGGCTGACCAACGAGACGGTGGGGACGACGTAGTTGTAGGTGTAGTCGTCACCAGCGTTGGCCGCGCTGGTTCCTCCCGACGTGGTGACAATCAGGTTGAAGGTACCGACCTTGGTCGCCCCGCCGGTGACCGCGGTGATCGTGGTCGAGTTGACCACGACCACGCTGGTGGCGGCGATGGCTCCGACCGTGCCGTTGCCCTGGCCGATCGCGACGGTGGCGCCGGTGACGAAGCCGGTGCCGGTGATGGTGATGGGCGTGCCCCCGCTCGACGGGCCCTTGTTCGGGCTGACCAACGAGACGGTGGGGACGACGCCGGTGTAGGTGTAGTCGTCACCAGCGTTGGCCGCGCTGGTTCCTCCCGCCGTGGTGACAAACAAGTTGAAGGTGCCGACCTTGGTCGCCCCGCCGGTGACCGCGGTGATCGTGGTCGAGTTGACCACGACCACGCTGGTGGCGGCGATGGCTCCGACGGTGCCGTTGCCCTGGCCGATCTCGACGGTGGCGCCGGCGATGAAGCCGGTGCCGGTGATGGTGATGGGAGTGCCCCCGCGCACCGGGCCGTTGCTCGGGCTGACGGCCGAGACCGTCGGTGTGGTGAGCGGAGAGACGGTGAAGGTCGTCGTTCCCGTCGCATCGCCATCAGTTCCAGTGACCTTGTACAGGCCCGGGGCGGAGGCCGAACAGGAAGCGCCCGTGCACGAGGCCCCGACTGACGAGCCCGAGCCGTCGGGGGCGATGGTGAAGGTAGTGGCACTGGTGACGTCGCCGATGGCGAACCCGAGTGAATCGCTGCCGTTGGCAGTGAGAGTGACCGCGGAACCTGAGGTGGTCGTCGACGAACTTGGCGTCAACGCGAGAGAGGTTGCGATTCGGTGGTACCCGAGTATGTCGACGTTGGTGATCCCGGCCGTCGTCAACGGATCCTCAACGCCAGCGCTCGCGAAGGCGTTGAACGAGTCCGGCGAGAGGGAGGCGTAGTCCTGCGCGTCGGCCCCGGCGACGGTATTGAACGGCACCAGACTCGTCGTCCCGCCGTCGATCGACAGGTAGGCGCCTGGCGTGTACGCGGTGAGGGTGCGCGCACCGGGTGCCGTGTAGCGGAAGAGGTCGTTCAGCAGGTAGAAGCCATTCTGATTGAGCCCGGGGATCCTCCCGAGGACCTCGGACATCTCGTGCTCGGCGACACCGATGAAGTCGTAGTCACCGGGGACGCCGCGGTTCGAGGGGTCGAACGTGTAGGGCTGGACCCCGAAGGTGATGGTGGGCACGTCGGCACTGCACGTGGGCGTCGAGAAGCAGTTCGCTGGAAGAAGGCCGATCGCCATCAACTCGGCAATCGAATCGCACCATTCGGAACTCCCGGTCGGATCCGTTGCCGGCACGTCCTGCGCCGAGGTGATCTGATCCGGCGTCGTCTGACTCGCCGTCAACGCGTCCTTGACGGTCGCGTACGAGGCGCAGAACAAGGCTTGACCCGACCCCCCGAGTCCCGATCCGGTGTACGCGACGTTGACGTCAACGGTGATGGGGTCGCTGTATTCAGCCTCGAACTGGCCAATGGCGTAGTTGAACGCCGACTCAATCTGGGCCGCCAGTGGCGACGACGTCACCGTCGACTCGTAGGTCGGCACGATAATGAGATGAGCGCCCATCCCAGTGGTGATCTTGGGAGCCCGTGCCTGGGAGCCCACCACCGCAGGCAGCTTGATGGTTCTCGTGATCTGGCTCGGACCGATGGGCAGGGCCGACGTCGCGCGCACGGTGGCCCCTGCGGACGGGGAAAGGCCGATGGCTGCAGTCCCGAAGCCCAGGGCCAACGCGACGACAGAGGTCATGATGACGACCACTCTCTTCGGAACCCGCAGGGCCGCTGCCCTGGACATTTGTGACCCAGTCAACTCCTGCGCTGGTAGACCCGGCCCCGACAGGCTCCGCATGGTTCTCCCTTCGGTGCCCTAGGCACCAATTCGCTGAGGTGTTCGTTTAGGGTGATCGCGATCACTCTGGCCGGTTGTGCAGCTACGACCGGCGTCCGAGCCTCGGTCCGTGCCAACGGCCGTACGCCCGGACGCCGACGTGAGCTGGCGCCAATAGTTCGTGCTCTCAGTGATAGGTGTAGGAGTCCCCCGCGTTGCCCGCGCTCGTTCCCCCCGAGGTAATGACAATCAGGTTGAAGGTACCGACCTTGGCCCCCCCGCCGGTGACCGCGGTGATCTGTTTCGAGTTGACCACGACCACGCTGGTGGCGGCGATGGCTCCGGTGAGCCCATTTCCCTGGCCGATCACGACGGTGGCGCCGGTGGTGAAGCCGGTGCCGGTGATGGTGATGGGAGTGCCCCCGGTCTTCGGGCCGTTGTTGGGGCTGACCAACGAGACGGTGGGGGCGACGTAGCCATAGGTGTAGTCGTCACCAGCGTTGCCCGTGCTCGTTCCTCCCGTCGTGGTGACGTACAGGTTGAAGGTACCGACCTTGGTCGCCCCGCCGGTGACCGCGGTGATCGTGGTCGAGTTGACCACGACCACGCTGGTGGCGGCGATGGCTCCGGTGGTGCCGTTGCCCTGGCCGATCGCGACGGTGGCGCCGGCGATGAAGCCGGTGCCGGTGATGGTGATGGGTGTGCCCCCGCTCGACGGGCCGTGGTTCGGGCTGACGGCCGAGACCGTCGGTGTGACGTAGTTGTAGGTGAAGTCGTCACCAGCGTTGCCCACGCTGGTTCCTCCCGTCGTGGTGACAAACAGGTTGAAGGTACCGGCCTTGGTCGCCCCACCGGTGACCGCGGTGATCGTGGTCCCGGAGACCACGACCACGCTGGTGGCGGCGATGGCTCCGGTGGTGTACGTACCCTGGCCGATCTCGACGGTCGCGCCGGCGACGAAGCCGGTGCCGGTGATGGTGATGGGCGTGCCCCCGCTCGACGGGCCGTTGCTCGGGCTGACGGCCGAGACCGTCGGTGTGACAATCGGGCTGGGACGCTGAATGCAGCCAAGGACCTGGGACCCACCGTCATAGTTGATGTCGCCTTCGCCCAGGGCGTAGGCGGCGTTGGAAAACTCGTCCTGCGTGAAATAGTCGTGTCCGTTGATCACCTGGTTGTACGCGTTGTCAGACTCCTCTGAGCCCCCGAGCGGCGCGCCATACGTGTAGGCGCACTCGTCCCCGATTTCGTAACCCGCACTGTCTCGCCAGGCATTGGCGTAGTCGGTGATGGTCTCGTTCGCCTCGTGGCTGATGATGCTGACCTCGGCGTCTGCCTCCGCGTTGCCGTTGGGTGCCTGGTTAAGGCTGCACCCGCTGAGCGGTATAAAGGGCTCGTTGGCGTACAGCTCGGTATTGCCGCCTGGGGAGAACCCGCTGTGGTAGCCGCAGTACTGCCCGTTACTGCCGGGGCCGGAATACGAGCACCCGACACTGGTCGGGGTGCCCGGACCGAAGCAGGTCTGGACGTTCGGCGGGAAAAAGACCATGTAGATATGTGAGTCATCGGCAGTGAGTGAGTGGGCGGACACGACCGACGCCACCTCTGTCTGCAGCGCGCCGTCGGTGACGCAGGCTGTCAGACCGAAGCCCGATTCGGCGGTGCACCCACTCACGCCCCCTTCTGCTGGGTAGGCATCGCTCGCGTCAAGCTCGGCGCCGGCAGTGACATGGTAGGAGATGAATGCTTTCGGATTGCCGCCAAACTGTTGGTAGTACTCCTGGGCGACGCCGAAGACGTTCCCGTTGGTGCCACTGGCGGCGGCCACATCGGCGAGGTACTGGTCGATGAGGGAGTTATATCCGGAGGGGAAGCTGTAGCCTGCCGGTGCCCAAAAGACCGGGGTGATCGTCACGTGGCCCGGCGTTCCGCTTTCTCCGCCCGCCACCGGGTTATTTGCTGCAAACAGCAACGGTGGCGAACACGTTGGACAATTCGGATTGCTCGAAGTTGGTCGCGACGGCGCCCGCGGGGCCCTGCCGATCGGGTAGACGATGCCCCTGGGGACGTCTGCCGCTGCCTTTTGGGCGGGCGACAATCCCGACGCCGTATGCGCAACTGCCGCCGAAGAGGAAGCGGGAGAAGTTGTCGCCGCCGACGCGCTCGGCGCTTGGGCGACGCTGGCTATCGCCACTGCGGACACGGCGAGTGCCCCGAGCACGCTGCCGGTCCAGCGGGATCGACCGGGCATGAAGCCCTTTCCCGTCCTGGATTTGCCGCTTCGGTCGGAAACCGTCCGCTTCATATTCATTGGGACTCCTTGGTCGCTTCACTCAGACTTTTCACGGGCCCGTTCGCTCAGCCCCCAATTTCCGAGCGGACTGTACACCACCGCTCACACCGGGCGCTCGTGTGCATTCGCAAGCGCTCGAGGTGAATCTTCGTCAGCCTCGACAGTGCCTGTGACAAGGGCAAACGCCTTCGCCACCAAGCGCGCTCGGAGGTGTTCGAACTCCAACCTTGTGATCCGTTGGCAGTTCGGATTGGGCACCACTCGCACCACTGGTGCCAGGAGCCCCAGGTCTGCGCACGTCCAGGCGCCTCTACGACCATGCGCGCCAGTCACAACCACGAGCGTCGCTGACACCGTTGCTCGCCAAGCTCGTGGCGCATGTCAGATGGTCGGCGTCGACGGTCAAATCCTCGGTTGGATCATTGAGATCACGTCGGCGGGCTGATGGCCAAAGCGACGTGCGTCGTCCAACATCTCTGCAACCTTGGCGAGCACTGCGCTCTCCTCGGCTGTGGCAACGACTCGAACTCCCCGGCCGCGGGTGAAGTCGAGGAATCCTTCGTCGCGGAGTATTCGCAGCGCACGGATCACCGTGTTCTTGTTGACGCCAAGCACCGTCGCGAAGTCGACGGCAGGGAGAGACGATCCCCTGGTTCCGCTTCCCCTTCGGCGATGGCCCCTCGGATCTCCGCAGCCACTTGGAGGTGGAGGGCGACCGATCCAGTGCGGTCGATGTTGACGGCGATCATGGAACTAGCGTATCGTAGTATCATCGCTCGTCAAGGAGATGCCGTGCGGTCCGCAACGATTGCGACGACTCGCCGAGATGTGGACCTGGAGGTCCTCATCCCAGAGGTTCAGCACGAGACGCGCCGCAGAAGGCTGTGCCTGTCAGCTCGCGCTCTTGCAGCAGTCGGGATAGGTGATAGGGGCCGCTCAAACGTCCTCGATGGAGTCGACGACGACGTCTCCACGCGCCTCTCCAGAAAAGGTCAGCACCGACGCTTGCTTCGGAGGAACGGCCATCCTCGGCGTCGCATCGTGCGAGTCGGTCATCATCATCACGCCGTAGTAATTAGCGAACACCGGCACGCGGGTCAGATTGGCCTCCTGATCCGGCAGAAGGAAGTACGAAAGAGACGCCTGCGTGCAGGTCGGATCAGCTTGCGTCGCCATCACGAAGTATCCATCGCGAGGCTTCCCGAGAACCGCCTCCCTCACGTGGTCGAATCGTTGTTCCAAGGCCACCTTGCCGTGATCGATCCAGACACATTCAAGAGCTGATTTCAGGAGAGCACGAGAAAGCTCCGAGGCATAGCGTGCAGTCATCCTCCTGCCACCATGACTGCTCCATTCGAGCTTCACCTCACCGTCCGCGGTGCGACTGATCTCTCGGAGCACATCTCGCTTGCTGCTCTGGCTCACTATGAGACGCGGTTCACTCCCATCGTCCGACGGATGATGCTCCAGCGTCCCTTCGCTAAACCGGAACCGGGGTATCTTGCCCGTTTTGCTCTTGACCCCAAGCATTGTGCGTCGCATCGCAACGGGTCCGAAGTCGCAAATCGTCTGATCTAGCTGCGAGAGCACGTTGTTGTTGCAACGGTCGCACACGACGCCTGGTGGTATCACCAGCTCCGTGTTTCCCATTGACTCAGGGAATACGTGCTCCTGCGAGGTGAACTTCTGTGAGTTCTCTCGACAGAACAAGCAGCCGTGCTCAGCGCCGAATGTCGATAGTCGAATGATTCGTCGCCGCTGCGCTTCCTTCTCCTCACGCCTTTCCCTCTTGACCCGTGATTGCCTGCCCATCGGGACACGGTAAGGGTGGGTTGCGACCGTTGATCGGGAGGCGCACGATCGGTGCCATCCGCGATGAGCCCCTTAGGAGCGCGAAGGTCGTCGGATCGAGTGCTACAGCCGCCGAGTCCAGTCGCGCATGACCTTGACGATGTCCGCATCAAGGGCACTACACCAGGCGCGCAGCTCGACAGCGTCGATCATGCGCTCCGCTCGCTCGACCTTGGAGACAAACGACTGAGGCTTACCCAGACGCTCCGCGAGATCGGCTTGAGTGATCCCCTTGTTCAGACGCAACTCTCGCAGCAAGCCGACGAGCACCCGGTTCTGCGCTGCGTGCTCTCTACCCTTCCCCACACACCGAGGCCAGCATCCTCAATGGGGATAACCTCAATCGGGTTACCTCACAGATAGGGGTCGTCCGATGCGCAGGCTCTGGAACGCCATTGTCGGCGCCTGTGGCCTCTTGCTGGTTGTCGGTGGCATTTTTGCCTTCGTCGGTGAGGGCAACAACCACTCGGCATGTAGCTCCGCGTTGGTGCAAGCAACCTCCCAGAACCAGTGCCAGACCGACAACACGATCTATTACGGATCGCTTGTGGCGATCGCGCTAGGTGCACTAGTGATCGCAAGCAGAATCTTCGAAGACAGGAAGGCAACGCCGAGAAGGAATACGGGGACAACGCCTCCGCCTCCAGGCTGGTATCACACACCAGGTACGTCTGGCGTGGAGAGCTGGTGGGACGGCGAGAAGTACACGCATCAGAGGAACGCCCCGCTCCCGGGTGAACAGGCAACGAACGAGAGTGCCGAGCCTTAGAAGAGGGTGTCTTGGACTTCCGTCTCTCGCGCCTCTTGCTTCTGGATAGCCGGAAAGCGACTCGGGTCGAACGCCTGAGGGGGCGTGTCTACGACCAACGCCCAATCGGTGGGCAGATCATCCGGTGCTCCGTCCGGCTCGGCGTCGAAGAGAGTCTGACCTGCATCCTTTCGAGGCATGCGACTGATCTTCTCTTCCTTGACCATTGCGGGCAGTTCCGACTTTGCTCGATTAAGTACCGCCTTCATAATCTTGCGTCCGGCAAAGTGGTTCGTTGCAAAGATCATGTGATACAGCACAACGTTGCGCGTGTTTCTAACCTCGATCGCGCTTGTGTAGTCGTAGCCAAGTTGCGTCAGGCCAAGGCGGTACTGCTCCACGTAGTGCATCCAGGAGTCTTCGCCGCTGACCCGCCCAGCGCGCTGCGCGTCATAGATGGATCGCCAATCTGAGTTGCCGAACAGGTCATCAACCTCCGCCCGAATCTTCTCGGAAGCTTCGTGAGACCCAGCTTGAACTGGAAGCCTCCGGCGTAGCGGACCGGTTGGGAAGAGAATCAGTTGCTCTGTCTTCCCTTTCCTAACGAAGTCACCAGCGTCTCGCCTGCCATCCCAGCGGGCAATGGCCTCAACCGTTGACCAAGCAAGTTGAACCTCATCCGGATCGAGGAACGCGATAGCCGGGCCAAGCTGGGGACCGCTGATCCTTGTGCCCCTGTCTCTAAGCCAGCTCAGCCCGTCTCGGATCGTGGCATTGCAGTCTCCCCCGAGAACAGTGAACGAGCGGCTCGGGTACTCGATACGTAGTGCCGACTCAAGCTCGATGGCATTCTCGGGCAACTCGAAGAAGACGAGATCCGTAAACTCGGGGTTTGTCTGTAGTGCGATACGTGGCGATGATGTGAACGTGTCACCCTGATGATCCTGACTCGTTGCAGTTCCGGCGAAGCAGTCAAGGAAGCTGACGTGCGACGCCTTCTTGCATGCCTTCGTGAACTCTTTGAGATAGACGCCGAGAAGGTTCGAGTCCTTCCAGCGGCTCCATGCGTGCCAGGTTCGAGGGTCGCCCTTGGATGAAGACATCGTGACTGCACACCTTGCTAATTGCTTGGGCTCTACGCCAGTTGTGGCATCTCGTCCCAAGTTCGTCCATCGAGTTTCCGACCAGCCGCCTTCTTCGTGACCCGACGAATCCGTACCGGCGCACCTGGAACGCCTCTAAGTGCCTCGGCGTCAACGAGCGATCCATCTACAGCAACAGCTCTGGCTCCGCGCTCTGGGTCCGGAGCCCATGATCCCCACTGCTTGAAGAAGAAGGCAACGCCCTCGTCGGTGCAGCGGTCCCGCAGCTCGCGAGCCCATGAGGGATGCATTGGTCGAGCACCGTGACCAGACTCTCCGCCAGCAATCACCCAATCCAGCCCTTGTAGGTCCAAGCTTGGAAGCGGCCCCAGAAGGGGTTCAGCTGAAACAAAGCGCACGGTCGCTGGGCATTGCTGAAGGTGCCGAACACGGAAGCAATAACTGTCCAGCTCTACCGACACGCCCATCCAAACATTGTCGCTCCACTGGAGCTTTGGTGCCAGTTTGGCAAGTCTCTGCGATCGCTTTGTTAGTACCTGATACGTGTGGCGCGGCGTTTCAGCCATGACATTGAAGACATCAACGATGTAGCCGTCGGGTACTTCCTTGTGGAAGAGATCGCTCATTGAATTCACAAATATTGTCCGCGGAGACTTCCATCGGTGCGGGAGCGACAGCAGATCCTGATGAAGGGTGAGCCCGAATCCCGGGCCGGACGTTGCAGCTTCTCCGTCGTTTTGATATCGACGATTGCCCATGGCCTTGAGGCGTCGCGCCAAGGTGAGCGCGTAACAGTGGTCGCAACCTGGGGAGGTCTGATCACAGCCCGTGGTTGGGTTCCACGTGGCCTCGGTCCACTCAATGCTCGACCGTTCCGACACTTTGACAAAGGTTAGGTGACAGACGGTTAGGAATCGCGACTTATTCAGATCCGATGTCGCGCAAGATCTTCCACCACCGAGGGTGCGGCACTCGCTGGCCGGATCGGATTTTGGAGGCGGCAGACGTCGAAATACCCACTGCCTTGGCGATCGACGTGAGGCTGAGCGCTCGGATGCCTGGAAGGACGTGATCGATGTACCAAGACCGATCGAACGCTTCTCCAGCGTGCTCCTTCTCCCACGCAAGTTGGCCGATCCGTCGCGAACGATTGGCAGCGACCCGTCGGGCCGTCGTTTCAGGAGTGGTTACACGACGCTGCTTAGGGACTGCCTGGATCATTCGGCCAATCTCGGCCCGACGCTCTGGAGTGCAGTCGGTGCAGTACCGCGCCCGCGTGCCTCTTCGGTCAGGCTCCGAGGGGAGTGTCCTCCCACACATCTTGCACACGGGATCTGGGAGAGCTGGATCCTGCCGAGCAGGCTGCGGCCGCTGTCTTTGTGTCTTCCTTGGGACCACACCGATTACACCAGGACCGCTCCCTCCGAACGTCTTACCCGATGAGAGTGTGTGTGGCTTTCGGGAGATCTCGCGGTGCCGTTCCTGCACCCACACCCGAGGGAGGGTGACGTCGTATGGACTACTCGCTGCGAATACGTCAGCGACTTCTTGCACGATTGGACCCATCGCCGCTGCGTACGACGGCATTGCTTCGGCCAGTCGGTGAGACAGCGGCGGAAGCACCCGCACCACACCTCGCTCGTCCTCCTTGAAGTCTCTCCAGCGCATCGGGTGCGCCTTAGCAAGCCGTAGGACGTGACGGTCCGCGATCGGCCGAGCTGCCTCCATCAAGTCGAGTACGAGGCTCTGCCGCCCCCGCATGTCGGCGTGAAGGATGCCCATTCCGGGATCGAGCCCCACCGCACGCGCCGCGAGCGTGCCCTCTGCTTCGAGCAACTTGTAGGAGTAGTTCAACAACGCGTTCAACGGGTCCGTCGCGTTCCTCGCGGAGTACGGGCCGATGGCGGATTTCCGGCCATCGAAGCCCACCCAGTTGTCGGGCACTCGCTCTCTGTCTCGCTTTACGAATTCCACTAGAACGGCTGACCATGCATTCCAGTAGACGTTCGCGGCTGCGGCTTCGAGCTGTCGGACTTCCTCAAGAGTGGCCGAATCGGCCAGTCGACCGGCGAGGTCGTCGATCGAGTCTGCGGCACTAGGAGCCCCCAAGTCTATGCGAGCAACCGCCGACTGACCTATGAGCTTGTGGTGGATGAGTCGCTGAGCGACTTCCATTCCAACTTCAGTGCTGAGGGCTAGTGCCTGAGCGCGCCGTAGCCGCGGTTCGTCGACTGACGTGTGAGACGACGCCAACAACACCTCTTGAGACTTCGTGTCGATGACGACCCACCCGACGCCTGCGCCATCGAGCCATCGCACTGCATCGATCGTCAATGATCCGGACCTCGCAAGTACGACGACTCTCGCGAGCTGGTGGGTGGCTCGGGTGTAGGCGCGGGTTCTCCGCGACCTGCCGATCCCATCGCGGACGATCAGCCGACCCGCTTCGGTGCTGAGGTTGGCACCGACACCGTCCACGACACAGACGGCCGGGTTCTCAGGCTTCCTCGCGAACATGAGTGCGAGCACCGACGTCTCGTAATCCCTTGATACGTTCTTCTCGTCCATGGAGCTAACCCCTCCTTTGGGCCATGCCCCCGGCCGTACCAGCGGCGCGGGGGCTTTACCTTGTTGCTACGTGATTCGTCTGAGCAATTCCTCCGGCGGTCTCGTCCAGCGTTGAAGCTCGATGGTGGGCAGCGTTCGTCCGTAGTCAATGGCGATGCGCATGAACCCGAGACTGATGAGCAGGTCCGCGCAGGCGCGATTGATCAGGTCCTGGAAGCTCATCTCGTTGAACCAGTGCCCCCAGACACGGTGTTCAGTCATCTGCGGCTGGTCACGGAAGTAGGCGAGTGCATTCTGGCGAATTCTCGCCCTTGCCTCGTAGAAGGCACCATCGGAGAACTCGTCGTAGTGCTCGATGGCGACGGACATCGCGCGCAAGAGATCGACGGCTTCTTGAGTGCCCATCTGAAATGGCCCCCAGTGTCCTCCGGGTAAGGAGGCGAGCACGTCCTCGACGAGTGGTGTGATCTTCGCCACGTCGTAGTGCTGTGAATCCATGGATGAGGTGATCTCGTCGACGAGTCGCTTGCGCTTTGCCTTTGACGCCTGATCGGCGACCAGTACGTCGACGAAACGCTCTGCAAGATCCCTCGTCTTTCGGAGTGACTGGAGATGTCCGCCGCGACCCCACCAGGTCATCAGTGCCTTGCGTACCTGTCGCAGTGGCACCCACTCGTCACCCCAGTAGAGCCAGGCACTGACGGGAAGCGACGCGAGCCCCGCGACGTGCTTGAGCCCGCCTCGGTGCTGAAGGATCGAGAGGAACAGCTCTCTCTGGGCGTCGGGAAATTCGAAGCGCGATCCGCTCCCTCCGCCAGGGCCGCGTCCTGTTCGCTCTGGAGTGTCGAGCAGTCCCAGTTCCGTCCAGTCGATCAGCAAGCGCTTCGACACGTTCTTGTACCCGGCATCCCTTGCCGCTTGGAGCATCTCTTCGCTGGTCACGCCCACAAATTCATGCTACACCAACTTCGTGGTCCGGGAGACTGGAATCTGTTGCCCACATAGGCTTTCCTAGAGTTCATGCCCATACAGATGCTCACCAGTTCCCAGGTCGCTCGGCGGCTCGAACTCTCGGTAGAACGGGTCAGGCAGCTGGCTCGCGCCGGAGTGCTCCCACCTGATGAGTTCACCGAGCTGGGCCGTCTTTGGCGGCTCGACACGGTCGAACGCTTCGCGGCCAGCCGAGCAACGCTCGGCCGGTTCCCTGCGGGGGGCGAACGATGAAGGTGCTCCTCTCGCTCGTCTTCTACGTGCGGTCCTCTTGGCCCCGGTTCGGTCTCAACGAGGAGCGGTGCGGGATCTTCGAGGCCATCTACAGAGAGGGCGGGAGCTTGCCCGCCCTGGAGGTCGTGGCGCTTCCGGATGGCCGTTACCTGCTCGTCGACGGGATGCACCGATTCTTCGGTGCGAAGCGCGCCGGTCTCAAGGAGATCGATGTCGTGCTGATGCAGCCGGTCGGCGACGAGCGACCCGAGGACGTCGCGTTCCGTCGAGCGCTCGAAACTGCGACTACTTCCTCACTCCCACTCAATCGTGAGGAGCGACACCTGGCGGCTCTGAAACTCGTCTCGACGAGACCTGACCTCAGCCGACGTGAAGTAGCCCGCTTGGTCGGCGTCGCGCACTCCTCGGTCGATCGCTGGGTGCAGCTCGCTGAACACGAGAAGGAGCGGACGGAGGAGACGAGCGATACAGGCACCTATCCGCACGGCCCGAGTGCGGACGACGTCGCCCGTCGCCTTGTCTCGCAACTCGCACGCCTGGAAGACGCCAAAGGACTGCTCGACATGCTCGTACCGAAGCGGATGGGTAAGCACCTCGCGGGCGCCTTCACTGATCGCTACGCCGACGCAGCGCTGTCCGAGGCGCAGCGATTCAAAGCGTGGGTCGACCGAGCCGTTGACGTACTCACTGAGGGGTCGTCATGAGCCCACGAAAGCCCCGAGCACGATCACGGAGCGTGGCAACCGGAGTGCACGTTCGGGGGCGACGTGACTTCGAGAGTCTCTCGCGGTCTGAGCGCGAAGACCGACACCGCGCATATGACGCCGTGACGTCGGGTATGCGAGATCGAGGTCTCTCCCTCAGCGCCGCAGCCGCTGACGCGGGAACCACGCCCGCGATCGTCAAGCGTTACGCGTCCGAATTGCTCGTCAAGGATGGCGGAAGGTACTCCGCGACGCCATCTGACCGCAGCTACCAGCGGATGTCGGTCCTCTCGGTGAATGGCGTCGTCGACATCGACACGCGTGGGTCAAGGGTCCGCTCGCTCATCGGCCGCCACTGGAACGCAATCCGGCTGTTCGGCTCGATCGGGGACGTGGACGTACTTGCACCGTTCGTTGGCAAGCGTGCAGGGGGTATCGAGCTTGCGAGTGATCCCGACCAGATCGAGGAGTACCTGAGCCAAGGAGAACTCGACGTGGAGGACATCTATGTCTGACAAGAGCCAATCGAACGGACCTGGTCGCGAACCGGATCCCGACCCGGACCCGATCGGGACGTCAGCTCGAAGGCAACGCCAGCTCCGACGACTGCCCGCGGACGCGGCGTGCGCACTTTGCGGCGAGACCGAACCGTCGACCCTCTCGCTTGTAAAGCGCCCGAAGTCGCTGCTTGAACTGCACCATGCGGCTGGCCAGCACAACGATCCAGAGACGGTGATCGTCTTGTGCCGGAACTGCCACTGGAAGGCCACCATCGCTCAGCTCGATGTCGGGGCGCTGCCGCCCGGAGCCGAGCCATCGCTCCTGGAGCGGATCGCACTCGGGCTGAGGTCGCTCGGCAGTTTCTTCGAGCTGCTTGCGAAGTCCTGCTACTTCTGGGCCGCGGGGATCTTGGCTGCCGTCGCCTGCCTTGACGTGCATGCCGCGGGATGGCGCCTCTTTCCGGGAATGCCATGAAGGGGGACGTGCTCCCGATCGCGCAGCGGGTCTGGGCAGAGCCCCAGACACCAAGGAAGCGCGGGTCGCGCTCCAAGAGTGGCGCCACTCCAAAACGCAGCGCGGTCCGCGCGCGGCGCCGGGTGCCCGAGCCGTCGCACGTGCTCATCATCGACACCGAGACGACGACGGATGAAGCTCAGGCGCTCACGTTCGGGTGCTGGCGGTACTGCCGCAACGATCCTGACCGGTTGGTGTGTGTCTCCGAAGGTCTGTTCTACGACGACGACCTCGCCACGACGGATCCCGAGGGCTTCGCCACGCTTCACCAGTACGCCCACTCGCACCGGGCCTCCTCGGAGCGAGACCGACCGCTCGAACTGCTCTCGCGCTCTGAGTTCGTCGAAAAGGTGTTCTATCGAGCCGTCTACAAGGCGCGCGCGAGGATGGTCGGCTTCAATCTTCCCTTTGACCTCTCGCGACTCGCCGTCGGAGTTACCGAGGCACGAGGTGGCGATGGATTCGGCGGATTCTCGTTCATCCTCTGGCGCGGCCGCGACGCCTCACATCGAGAGCGAAGGCAGCGGCCGAGGCTCATCGTCAAGAGCCTCTCGGGCAAAGGTGCCTTCATGTCCTTCTCGAAGCCGATGAGTCCCGACGACGACGACCTCATCCCGCTGGACGCGGACGACGGGTTACCGGATCCAAACTACGCCTGGCGCGGTCTGTTCGTTGACTGCGGCACGCTTGCCTTCGCCCTGACCGGTGAGACGTACTCGCTCGCACGCGCCTGCGACGCGTTCGGCGTCGAAGGCAAAGCCAAGGTCGAGGGGCACGGTGGTCCGATCACTTCGGACTACATCGACTACAACCGCCAGGACGTTGTTGCGACCATGCGCCTCTACGAAGCCCTCATGGAGGAGCTTCGTCGTCATCCGATCAATCTCCCGCCAGAGAAGGCCTTCTCGCCCGCATCGCTCTCTAAGGCCTACCTCGCGGCAATGGGGATCGCGCCCTTGTTGGACCGTCACCGGGACTTCCCCCCGGACGTTCTCGGGTTTGCGATGTCGGCGTTCTTCGGCGGGCGCGCGGAGTGTCGGGTCCGTCGCACGTCGGTGCCGATCCAGCTCGTGGACTTCACGTCGATGTACCCCACTGTCGACGCGCTCATGGATCTGCACAGATTGCAGATCGCGGAGTCAATCGAAACCGAAGAATGTGCGTCGTGGCTCCAAGCGCTGCTCGCGGCCGTGCAGCTGAGCGACTGCTTCGACCCGGAGTTCTGGCCGCCGCTCGTCGGGTTCGCCCTGGTGCTGTCCGAATGGGACACCTTGCCAGTGAGAGCCTCCTTCGACGGCAAGACCTTCGGCATCGGTGTAACCCCGCTCAAGTCCAGCGAGCCCCTCTGGTACTCCTTCGCGGATTGCGTTGCCTCCGTGCTCTTGACCGGTAAGGCGCCGACGATCCTGCGTGCCATCCGTCTCACGCCAAAGGGCAGTACGTCACTGCGAACGGTCAAGGTCCGAGGGACCCTAGAAGTCGATCCTTCGGTGAGAGATCCGATGGCCGCCATGGTCGAAGAGCGGCAACGTGTTCGTCGTAGCTCGCTCCCGGAACAGGAGCGCGACCGACTGTCGGCCTCGCTCAAACTGCTAGTGAACGCAGGCTCCTACGGCATCTACAGCGAGGTCAACCCGCGGGATCGTCGAGAGGGTGAGACGACGCCGGTCCTCGTCCACGGCCGCAAAGAGCCTTTCCTCAACCGAATCGAAGCCCCCGAAGATCCGGGGCGCTACTGCTTCCCACCATTCGCGAGCTGCATTACCGGAGCGGCCCGCCTCATGCTCGCGATGTTGGAGCGTTGCATCACCGACCTCGGTGGCACGTGGGCGTTCTGCGACACCGACAGCATGGCAATCGTCGCCACGGAGTCCGGCGAATTTGTCGCATGTCCTGGTGGACCAAGGCGGTTCCCTGACGGCACAGAGGCGATCGCGGCCCTGAGTTACTCGGACGTCGAGCAGATCCGACAGCGCTTCCGGCAGCTCAGTCCCTACGACGCAGAGGCAGTTCCGGATCTCCTGAAGCTCGAAGTCACTGCCACTTGTCTCGCAGTCTCGGCAAAGCGCTACGCACTCCACACGGTTGGCTCCGGAGGAGAGGTCGAGTTCGTCGACGACCACCTCCCGTCCAAGAGTGGCCTCGGACAGTTTCTGAGCCCTGACCCAGATGGGAAGGGGAGCGCCTGGATCGTCGAGATGTGGCGGAGCGTTCTCAGTGGACTTCTCGGGAAGGAGCAACAACTGCCCTCGTGGCGCGATCGGCCAATGGTGGTTCGGACGACCGTGACGACGCCAGCGGTGCTGCGAGCCTTCCGCCACCTCAACGAGGGGCGCTCGTACCGAGATCAGGTCAAGCCCTTCAACTTCGTAATCTGCGCGGCCGGAGCGAAGCCGCCCGCGGGCGCTCCCGTTGGCGCCCGGTTCCGACTGGTCGCGCCATTTGAGACGAACGCCGAGCGCTGGGAGGAGCTGCAGTTCACGAATATCCACGACCCCGACGCCGCTCCCTACAAGATCACGACCCGCGACGGCCGACCAGGACTCGCACGCGTGGACTCCTACGGCGATGTGCTCGCGCGCTACCCAGGACACCCAGAAGCGAAGTCGCTGGCACCGGACGGCGGGCCGTGCCGACGAGTGACCGAAGGACTGCTCCGACGCCGTCCCGTCGAGGTCGGGAAAATCGTCCTCATCGGTAAAGAATCGACACGGATCGAGGAGCGCCGTACCGGTGAGCTGACCGTCGATGACACCGACGAGCGTCTCACCATGTACGACGATCGGGACGAATGGTATCGGCTCACCCTTCCGAAGCTGCGGGAGGTGGACATGGACGTAGACACCATGGCTCACGCAATCGGAATGAGCGGGCGAAGGCTCCGTGACATATTGGGGGGCAAGGTGTGGCCACACGAGCAGCAACGAAATTCGCTCCTCACTCTGATCGAGGACCAGCGTTCGGAAGAGTGACCGCATCGGCATTGCTGATGCGATTCAATGGGCGTCATGGCACCTCCAGCCCGCAAACCAGCCGAAGGCGACGCAGCTGCACGCAAGCGCGCCACCAAGGCCGATCGAGTCGTGCCTGTCGAGGACTACGAACACAGCCAAAGCAAGAGAACCAATAACCCTCCGGCAGGGCTTGCCCATCTGGACCGGGAGGAGACTCCAACGAAGCGCCTCGCTTTTGACCCGCACCTCGATCCGCAAATGGTGTGGGCTGGAAAGGTAGAAAGATCCGAGGTAGAGGTTCCGGCGCCCTCCATTCACGTTCACGAGGAGTTGTCGGCGCAGAAGATTGTCGGCTCAGTTCGTCGCAAACGCGTGCAGGCGAACCTCTTCGACGTGGATCAGCTTGACCCGGACAAGGCGGTTGAGTTTTACCAGCATGAGTTGGACTGGACGAACCGCATGATCCTGGGTGACTCGCTCACCGTGATGTCTAGCCTGGTCGATCGCGAACGGCTCGGCGGGAAAGTGCAGTGCGTCTTCATCGACCCGCCCTACGGGGTCAACTACAAGTCGAACTTTCAAGCCACGGTCGGGTCAACAGATGTCGCGCAGGACGATTCCGGACTCACGCGAGAGCCCGAAATGATCCAGGCGTATCGCGACACATGGGTCTTGCAGATCCACTCGTACCTGACCTACCTGCGGGATCGGATCATGATCGCTCGCGAGTTGCTCAACGAAACGGGTTCGATCTTCGTCCAGATCTCGGACGACCACGTCCACCAAGTTCGAGTCCTGCTTGACGAGATCTTCAAAGCCGAGAACTACGTCGCGCAGATCACATTCCAAAAGACTGCGACCAGCACGGGGCGGAATCTCGGAATCATCGGTGACTACATCCTTTGGTACGCCAAGGACGTCGAGCAACTCAAGTACCGACAGCTCTACGCGCTGCGGTCGCTTGGCGATGACGGCGCGGACGCCTACTCAAAGCTCCAACTACCTGACGGCACGGTCCAGAGCCTCACACCCGAACAAAAGAGCGGACTCCAGGAGGTACCGGAGGGAGCGCGGCCGTTCAGGCTTGCGCCGCTGACGAGCCAGTCAATTGGCCGCAAGAAGGGCCCAGGCGCCGCTTCATGGTTTGAAGTGGAGATTGACAGCAAGTCCTACAACCCCGGCATGACCTCTCGCTGGAAGACCAACGAAGAGGGCATGGAGCGACTTCGAACGGCCGGTCGCCTAATGCCCAGCGGCAACTCCCTCAACTACGTGCGCTATCTGGACGACTTCAACGGTGTCGCCTTCGCCAGTATTTGGACGGATACGGCAATGTCTGGATCTGCCGACCGCAAGCGATACGTCGTCCAGACCAACCCCAAGGTGATCGCTCGGTGTGTCCTAATGACCACGGACCCAGGAGACCTTGTCATCGATCCAACTTGCGGTGGCGGGACGACTGCACTCGTCGCTGAACAGTACGGGAGACGGTGGATCACCATCGACACGTCCCGAGTGGCCCTGGCAGTCGCAAGGGAGCGCTTGCTCACTGCGGTGTACGACTATTACAAGCTCGCGCACCCCGAGCGCGACGTAGATGGCGGTTTCGTCTACGAGACGCAACAGCGAGTGACGTTGGGGCAGATCGCAAAGGGCGAAGAGCCTGAGACTGTCGCACTCCACGACCGTCCTGTCGTCGATCGGAAGACGACGCGAGTGTCCGGTCCGTTCACGGTCGAGGCGCTTTCCCGCTACTCCGTCAACCCACTTGATCAAGACGTGTCTGATCCAACTCTCAACTCAGACGCCTCCTCTCACGTCGACATCCTGTTGAGTGCCCTGGAGACGCAAGGGATTCCACGGCCAGGATCAGAGCCACTTCAGATTGAATCGCTAGCCAAGCTTTCGGCGGCAGGGTCTATTCAAGCCGAAGGGATCGTCACCCTTGGCACTCGGCAGTCTCGGTTCGGAGTGTCTATCGGCCCTCAGTTCGGTGCCGTGACGATGGCGCAGGTATCGGACGCCCTCCGATCTGCGATCGGCTTCGACCTAGTCGTCTTCTGCGGCTTCGCAGTGTCAGCTGACGCTCAAGAAAAGCTAGGGACCGGGAAGATTGGCGGAACCGATGTCGCCCTCTTGCTGGCGAATCCAGATCTTCTTGTCGGAGACTTGCTCAAGAACACGGTCGCATCGCAGACGTTTCGACTGTTCACCTCGCCCGATATCTCAATCGCTAAGGATGCGGATGGCATGCGGGTGACCATCGAGGGCGTCGACTCCTACGATGCCGCGACCGGCAATGTGACGTCGTTCGGCCGATCAGGCATTCAAGCTTGGTTTCTCGACGACGACTACGACGGAACGGTGTTCCGCGCGTCGCAGGCATTCTTCCCCGTAACAGACGCCTGGGAGAAGTTGAGCCGCTCACTGAAGGGAACGGTTGACGCTGAACTCGTTGAGGGACTTCATGGTTGGATCTCCCTGCCCTTCGAGAAGGGAGATCACAACTCCATCGCAGTCCGCGTTATCGCGAATGACGGCAATACTGCGGAGGTCATCCGTCCGCTCTCGGATGTCACACGATGAGTGCCTCCCAAGAGGCGGGTCAAGTTGTCGTCGGTAATCCAATCATCAATGATGCATTTGGGGAGCCCACCAGTTACTGGCACTTCGGAGGTGTGGTGCCCTCGGTTCGTGAAGGTCGACGCATTGCGGGGTATCTCGCGGCGTCACCCGACGGCGAACTGAAGATCACCGACGAACTCATTCCGATCCCGCTCGTCAACGAGCTGCGTGACCGCGTTCGCAACTGGCGCGATGAGGGGTACGCAGGCGCATCGTTGTTGACTCGGGATCTCTTCGCCTACTGGTTTGACGCTGGGAGGCGCATAAACAACACGCTTCCGTTCTTTTGCCAGCGAGAGGCCGTCGAGACGATCGCGTTTCTCATTGAAGCTCCCGATCATCTGAGGGTCGGTATCTCGGTTCCCGAGTCCGGGGAGGCCTACGCGAGGTGGGCAGTGAAAATGGCCACCGGAACCGGCAAGACCCTTGTGATGGCGATGCTGACTCTGTGGACAGGCATGAATCGGTTGGCGAATCGACAGGACGCCCGCTTCACGGATCAGATCCTCGTTATCAGTCCCAACATCACGATCCGCGACAGGCTCTCGGGAGCAGGCGGGCTCGATCACAGGGACCCCAAGTCCATCTATGTCGAATTCGATCTTGTCCCACCCCAATACTCCTCTCTGCTCGGCCAGATCGGCGTTCAAGTCATGAACTGGCATCAGCTCTCTCCAAGGGAGGACCCGAGGCGATCGGTCGTGAAGCGCGGTCGCGAGTCGGATGCGGCGTTCTGTCGGCGAGTGTTGACGGACCTCTCGCCCTCCGGTCGAGTCATGGTGATCAATGACGAAGCGCACCACGCGTATCGCTTTCCCGAGGATGTCGCTGTCAGGCGTGGCGTCGATGCAGATGAGGCCAGAGAGGCGACCATCTGGGTCGATGGACTCGACAAGATCAATCGGCATCGAGAGATCCTGCGTGCAATCGACTGTTCTGCAACGCCAATGTTTCCGAGCGCGTACCGCGATCGTGCGTGGACACCCTTCCCCTGGATCGTCTCGGACTTCGCGCTCGTCGATGCCATCGAATCGGGGCTCGTCAAGATTCCACATACCCCAACCGACGACAACACCGGAGAGGCGATCCCGAAGTACCGGCGACTTTGGAGCTACATCAAGGCGACACTTCCCAAGCGGGTCGAAGCCGATGACGATGCCCATCCACTGACGGACTACCTGGCCGAGGCGGATGGACCACTCAAGCAGCTCGCGGGTGCATGGGAGAAGACGTTCGAGGACTGGGAGAAGCGCAAATCTCCGGTGCCCCCAGTCCTAATCGTTATCTGCCACGACACCACCGTCGCTCGGATGATGGAGCATCACATCGCGGTCCTCGGAGAAGCCAGTCCACTCCTCGTCAACCAATCTGGCCAACCCCCGGTCACCGTACGAATCGACACCGATGCGCTCGCGAAGGCAGAGGCGGGAGAAGGAAGCGCGGAGGCAGATCGAATTCGCGGGCTGGTGGCGACCGTAGGGAAGCCTGGTGAGCCCGGAGGACAGATTCGTTGCTTGATCAGCGTCGCAATGCTTTCCGAAGGTTGGGATGCCCGCAACGTCACGCACATCCTCGGTCTCCGAGCCTTCACCTCCAACCTCTTGTGCGAGCAAGTAGTTGGGCGAGGACTCCGCCGGAGTCGATACGACGACCTCACTCAGCCCGAGCCGGTCGATGTCTACGGGGTCCCTTTCCAATTGCTGCCAATGGCCCGAGCAGAAGGCGCCGCCCCCTCATCCCCGCCCGCGTACACCAACGTCCACACGGTCCAAGAGCGCGACGAATTGCGCATCGACTTTCCACGATTGATTCAAGTCGTGCCCGACATCACGGACACGCTCGACGTGGACTTTGACGCGATCGAGCCGGTGCGCATCACAGCACGCTTTGATCCAACCGAGACTTGGGTCGAGTTCGATCTCGGCACTCCGCACGCGGGCATGGGTGGTGTGATCCAAGACCGTGAACGGGCGTATAAGAACTTCCGGATGCAACGTCTCATCTATCGGGTCGCGGCTGGCCTCATCGCTCCCTATGAGAAGCCCTGGTTGTTCCCACAGGCGCTCCGCATCGCCGAGTCCGTGATCCGCCCCGTTAGCGAGGGAGGGAAGATCCTCTATGAGGGCGACGTTGACCCGCGCGAGTTGTCGAACTTCCGTTACCTCCAGCTGATCCAAGAGCGGCTGGCGGCGGCGCTGCGTCCAGGCGAGGGACCCGAGCGCTTCCTGCCCGCACTAGACGAGTACCAGCCGATTGGCAGCACGAGCGGTATCAACTTCCAGTCTCCGACGGACAAGTGCGTCCCTGCCGTCCGCAGCCACCTCTCGCATGCGGTCTGTGACTCCGGGCTGGAGCGGAAGATCTGCGCGGTCCTGGACGAGCCAGCAGTTGGCATGGTGGTGGCTTGGGCGAAGAACCACCGTCTGTTCCTTGAGATCCCGTACCTGTTCCAGGGCAACACTCATCGCTACCGCCCTGACTTCATGGTGAGGCTGAGCAACAACTTGACGTTGCTCCTTGAAGGCAAGGGCGATCCAGACGAGAAGGACGATGCGAAGGTCACGGCCGCACGACGATGGGTTGAAGCCGTCAACACATGGGGTGGTCTTGGGGTCTGGAAACACCACGTCTGCTATCGGGCTGAGGACTTGGCGGGCGACCTGGAGGCGATTCACTCGCAGCCCATCGAGTCGTCGGGGCGCATTTCGCGCATAGCGGAGTAACTCAGCCCGCGCGGTACCACCTCCAAGGTTCGAGGCCATCCATGAACCCGTTTGCAGCGGATAGAGGATTCGAGACTGGTGACTGATCACCGAGTGACTCCTCGATGTCCAGAAGCATGTATTGGATGCACGAGGCCCACCAGTTGCGGAGTGTCTCATGAACAAGTTGCGCATTGCGCTTCCACTGGGTGTGTTCCCAGCCGGAAGAGTCAGAGGGCTGCTGCGGGGGATCGACTGCCGCTCTTGCATACATCGGCGCAAACACTGCCTTGATCACCGCAGGAGAAGCAGGAACGAAACCCGCCTGCGTCTTGTCCATGTGGCAGGCGTGGCAGAGCAGCTGGAGGTTGCTCAGGTCACTGCTTGAAGATGCAATGTGATCAATCTCCGTGCCTTCTGCGCCGCACTTCTGGCAGCGATGAGCGTCGCGGTCCAGGACTGCTTGTCGCGTCGCCGCATCGATGTGACGGCGCTTCGTTGGGTAACCACCAGTTGGAATGAAGGCAAGCTGCGTCCTGATGGCTTCAGCGATGTCCGGATCGTTGATCCGCCCATCGAGCATGCGCGCCCTGATGTACCGGACGGCTCGGGCGACTTGGTTGCACAACTCGGAGCAGTAGATCGAGCGCGAGGTCAGAAGGTCGACAGGAAGCGCGCAATTGGCGCAGGGGATAGTCGTGGAGAGTGAAAGGTCCGGGGTGGGCACAGAGGGCCAGTATCGCGCCTTGGATTCCGGATGGGGAGTACGTCCCCCAACGACCGTCACACAAACGAGACACATGGGCAAGATTCCGTCTCTGCAACAATTCCTCGATGACTGGCGAGTCGCGAGGGGGCGAATCGTGAGTCGAGCAGCGCGACTTTGGACAGTTCTCGGATTGAATCTCGGGTTCGTTGCAGTCCTCGCGATCACCGGCATCGCAGCTCACTCACTGGGCGTGCTCGCCGAGGGCGTCGACTACCTCGCTGATACCGCAGCGATTGGAGTGTCATTGTGGGCAATCTGGCTCTCCGAGCGTCCTGTGAGTCGCACACGGCCGAATGGGTATCCGCAAGCTACGACGTGGGCCGCATTGGTCAACAGCGGTTGGTTGCTCACTCTCGCGGCGTTCGTCGCCGCTGGGGCAATCGCTCGACTTGTTAGGGGGGCAGGCCAGGTCCACGGGATCCCGGTGCTTGTCGTGAGCGCAGTTGCCGCAGCCACAATGCTTGCCGGCGTCGCCATCTTGCGAGGTGACGAGGCGGATGACGACGACGAAGGCGGGGCATTGAATATGCGAGCTGTGCTCCTGGACACCTGCGCAGACGCCGCGGCTGCCGGTGCAGTGGCAATCACGGGCGCCATCATCATTGCATCGAGTGCGTTTTGGCTCGACCCAGCCGTGGCACTGCTCATTGCTGTGGCCGTTGCAGTTCAAGCTGTGATGCTGCTGCGCCGAGTGACGGCCAATCTGCGACGAGGGAGTGTCTTCCCAAGCCGACATTGAGCCAGGGATGCGCGGGAGCGCGGACGTTTCTGCGGCCCCTATCACCTATCCCGCTCTTGCAGCAGTCATCGCGGTTGCCGCGATTGGAACCTCATTGCTGCTTGCAACAGGATCGAGCGGGCGCACTGCCGCGCGCCGCGTCGGCACAGGAGCCCCCATCGAGAAAGCGCCGACCGGCGCAATCTCAATTGGCAGAGCGCCGACCCTCGAGGTGTACCGCTACTGGTCCGGACAGTACGCGACGCCTGTCTTCTTCCGCCGGGCCGGTTCGCAGTCTCCCCCGGAGGCCTTGGCCAATGGAATCTGGGCGAGTGAGACACCGTCCGTCGGACACTCCGCCGCACTGGCGGTCTACGGAGGTGGCTCCGGCAGGAACGTCTATTCCGGTAGCACCATCTACGGCGTCGGCAACGAGACGATCTCTGTGCGCATGAGGACTCCGCGGAGCTGGTCTGCTGGACAGGGCTCGGTGCTCCTCGCGGTCCACAACGACGCCTACGTCGAGGTCCAGAGCGGCTCGCAGACCTCGATCATTGAGGTCAACACTCGAAGCGGTCGTGTCGTCCACACCTACTCGGCTCCCGGTATTCCCTTCACACCGGGACCGGGCTACAAGGGCTTGTACCTTGGCACGTTCAGTGGTGGCTGGATCGAGTCCCTGGTGCTTGACGCCGGTCAGCTCTACGCATTCCAGTTCAACGCCTACTTCGCCTCGGTCGACGACCTCTCAAATGGGACGCGTCACCTGCTGCGCGGGTACGGATCGCTGGGAGGCGGTGCGTTGGATGCCAACGGCAGCCTCTACGTCATGGCGTGGCGCGAAACTCCGCATCCGACGGCGTTTGACCTGCTGCGCATCAACCCGAACACTTTGGCGATTGTCTCGACGACGCATACGGGCGTTCGGGCGAAAACTGTGGACAACTTCCAGATGCAAGCGCTCCCGGGAGGTGGTCTCCTTTCATTTGTCGCGCAACAGATTACAAATCAGCAAGACAATCCGATGAGCGCCTACCTCTGGCGACTCTCAACCTCAGGTCTCGAGCGACGAGACCTGCCGGCGAACATCGGGCTCTACATGCACGCGTTCGCCAATGGCGTGTACTTCTTCGGAGGTCCGGGAAGGAACGTCGTCGCTCGCCTGAGCTTCGCGAGCATGTCGCTCACCCGAGACGTGCCGGCGCTGGCAACACCCAGTGGCACCTACCTGTTTGCGCTCACCTAGCGTCGTCTCTCCTCCGCATCGATCCGATGGCATCTCCGGCTCCGTGCTTTGACGAGTCGCGACCGGGGTCCATGGGTGTGTTGGGCGCTGGGAGCGCTTGGGTTTTGGCTTGACTAGAACTGTCCATGTGCCGAGTGAGGTGACCACCCGTCGGGCGACGTCCGACGACGCTGGCTGGCGGCCAACCCGGAGCCTGAGAATCCGTATGTCGACAGATTTGGCGTGCGCGACGGAGATGCTGGCTTCATTGCAGCGCGCGAGGGGGTGTCCGTTGCGCCACGAAGCGTGACAGGCTCGCGGGGACTACGAGCCGTCCGGAAGGGCGTCACGAACCCCCAGATCTGAACAACTGGCCCCGACGCGAACTGAGCATGTCTAATAGGCCCTAGCCCGCATCGTGCAATAAGC
>PMON01000050.1 GCA_003162395.1 Acidimicrobiaceae bacterium | reverse complement strand
AGTACTGGCGGTAGCGGCGCGTGGAGTAGGGAGGGACCGGTTGGCCGCGCCGTCGGATCCAGAGGAGCCCCTCAGTGAGCTTGCCGCTCCAGTGACGACGCTTGGTGCCTGCGGGTGCGACCTTGGCGAACACCTCGGCCATCAGCCGCGCGACGATCACCGCGCGGCTCTCCGCGATCTCCTGGACGTGGACTCGCCACTCGTAGACCTCCCGCTGCACCTCGGCGAGCTGGAGCCGGAGCCGCTCGTTCTCAGCTCGAAGCTGGTCGTTCGACGTCAGCTCCGAGCTGGACGGCTCATCTAGGGACACGGCGCAGGAGCGTAGCGAGGTCTGAGCTCGGACCCGGTCCTAGGCCAGCGGCGAGCCAGCGTGCTGCGTCCAGGCCATCTCGGCCGCGGCAGCCTGGGCACGGTCCCAGCTGCGCGCCCAGGTGGCCCGGGCGTCAACCATCCTGCCGATCTCCGAGGCCCGCACGCGTCCGACGGCGAAGGCACGCCACGGGGCGATGGTCACGTGGTCGAGCCACTCGCTCGCCTTGGAGCCGTCGTTCAGGTTGCCGAGGGCGTCGCAGAGGTCCGTGATCCGCCGCGCGAACCGGCCGCACGGCGCGCCCAGCACGTCCGCGCCCAGCTCGGCCACGTAGCGCGTCGGCTTGGCGAGGATCCGCACGACGTGCAGCTCGTCGTCCTGCGGCACGGCGGGCAAGTCCGCGACCGCCGTGGCGAGGGCGGCATAGCGGTCACGGATCGCGGTGCCCAAGAAGTCCTCAGCGGGCAGTCCCGCGCTTCGGCGGAACGGCGGATTCACCGCGGTCACCGCGAGCGAGGCGAGCAGCGATCGATATCGCTTCGATCCCAGCACCGACGCGAGCGACCCCATTGCGGTGACCCGCTGCGCATCGATGGACTCGATCAGGGTCATCCCGTCGCCGCGCGCCAACGGATCGAGGGTCAGCACGTCCTTCGAGATGCGGCCCCGCAGCACGTCGAGGTCGCGGACGGTGCCCAGTGCCCGACTCAGCCACCGAAGGTCCTTCACGAGGCGGGCCGTCGGGCTCGAGCGCAGCACCGGCGAGAACGTGCCGAGATTCGATCGCAGCCGACGCGTGGCGACCCGCGCCTGATGCACCCCTTCGGCGTCCTCCCCGAGCCGAGCAGCCGCGTCGTGGGCGACGAGGCGCGAGATGTCCGCGCAGAGTGCGCCGCGGACCACCTCGCCGACGCTCCTCACACACGCGGCCGCCGCGCCCAGCGCATCGCCGCTTTGCACGTCGGACGCGGTGACGAGGTCCGTGCTCACGGGTTGCTCGCGCAGGCGGACAGGAAGACGACCTGCACCGTGTTGCCAGCGCCCAGCGTGACGTGCGAGGACACGGACCCGGTCGTGAGCACGTAGTGCCCGGGCGACAGGTGGAACTCAAAGTGCGAGCCGGGTCGGATGGCGGCAGACGTCCGAAGCGCGGAATCCTCGAGGACCGCGACGGTCACGGGTGTCACGTGGCGGGTCGGACAGCGCGACGTCTCGACAGAGATCGTCCCTTGAGCCTTCGTGATCGTGACGCCCGAGGAGCACGACGCGAGCACGATCCCGGTTGCCAACGCTCCCCCCCAGCGCACGACTCGACTGGGAGGACACACCACGGGGCCACGGTAACGATCGGAACCAGACGTCGCAACCTGCGGTGCCGTGCGGCGGGCGATCAGGGTGAGACCACGCCGAGCACCGGATAGCCGTTGACCGACGAGGACCCGCCGGGGAACGGACCCGTCCGCCACACGCCGATGCCGTAGCCGGGAAGGTTGCCCCATGAGTCGCCGCCGACGACGTCGATGGAGCGCCCCTTGACCCCGACGATGATCGCGACGTGGGTCCCGTAGAGCGGTGAGCGCGTGCCCCACACGATGGCGTCGCCGGGCTGCGCGGTGAAGTGGGTCCCGAACTGGACGTGATGGTGCGCCGCTCCCCATTGGACGAACGTTGCGGCCCAGCCGGTGATGCCGTTCGTCTGGATGCCCGACGTCTGCCACACGTACTGGGCGAAGTCCGAGCACCACTCCTCGGCGGCGTAGCCGTGCCGGCACCCCGACGTGGACCCCCGTCCGTACGCGGCGGTGAACGGGTTGCAGTACGAGCCGTTCGGATCGGTCTCGAAGAAGCCGTGCTGCTGGTCGTAGGAGGTTGCCCTGAGGATGATCCGGCGTCGAAGCGGCGTCGACGCGATCGGGCCGGCGCTCGCCGCGACGAGCGCCTCGGCCCCCGCGATCGTCGTCGAGCCGACGTCGGAGCCCACGAGCTGGGCGGTGGCCGACTGGAACGACACGTCCGAGGCGATCGGACCACCCAGGACCGGCGTCAGGGTCAGATCCCCCGTCATCGTGCGGGCAGCCACCTCGGGTCCCTGCGGGCCCGCGACGATCGAGGGGATCGCGCCCGAGTCGACCGCTAGCTCGGTGCGCACCGTGAGGTCACTGGTTGTGAAGCCGCCGTCGAGTCCCGACGTGAGCCGAAGGGCGATGACGTCGCCCGACCACGTGCGGTACGTCGCGTCCGGCACCGACCCGCCGGACGCGATGACCGGCCCGGCAGTGCCGGGCGCCCCGAGCTGGGTGACGTCCATCGCGTGCCACGGGCCGACGGCGTCGAGGGGTCCCGCGAGCTCGTTCGAGAGCTCGAGCACGTCCCCGTACGAGGTGGTGCCGAGGAGCACGGTCGCCGGGGGCATCCCGGGCGCGCGGAACACGCTCACCGGTCCGACCAGCTGCGGGAACGACAGCCCGTTGGTCGGATCGGACTGCACCCACGCCCCGCCCGCCCCCGCGGGCCTGAAGGACGCGACTGCTCCCTTGGACGTGACCGCGTAGCCGACGCCCGGGAAGCTCGCGCCCACGGGCACGGTCGGGTCACTTGCAAGGTGCGCGCCGCCCGTGAGCGCCGTCACGTCTGCGGTCGTCCATGCGCCCCCCTGCACCGCCTGGGACGCGACCTCGAGATGGCCCGCGCTCGTCCGGTACCAGACCGCGGTCTGACCGTGGCTGCCCATCCAGACCGCTGCTCGGCCGACTGCGGTGGGTGCAGCGACCGACGAGGCGAGATCCACCGAGGTGAAGCGCCCGAACAGCGTCCCTTCGGACACCTCGACGTGCCCCGCCAGCGTCCGCTGCACGATCGCGAGCTCACCATTCTTCGACGACGTGACCGACGGCGCGGCGGCACCCTGGAGGTCCTTCGCACCCACCGCGACGTGCGCGGACCATGCACCGCCGTGCGCAGGGTGCACGAACACCTCAAAGGGCACCGACGGGGGCGCGTGCTGCACACTCGCACCCGACGCGCCGGCGCCAACCAGCATCGTGCACACCAGCACGCCACAGCTCGCGACGCTGCGCCAGTGTCGCCGGCGCGTCGGCGTCGACCGCCCCGGGCGACCCAAGGTCACGTCATGCGTCGCAGGTCAGCGAATCCGTGGAGGAATGATCACGGCGTCGGCGGCATCGCCCTCGTGGAGCACGCCTCCGGCGATCCGTCCCAGCGTCGCGAAGGCGACCAGGAGGACCGCCTCGAGCGTCGAGACCACGAAGCCGATGAGGGCTGCAACCACGAAGCCGCGCCAGAGGCCGCCCAAGAACCCCGCGCGCAGGAACTCGGACGCGAACGCGAAGGGAACGAGCACCAGCCAAGCCAGCACGGGCGCGACGAATGCCGTGCCCGTGCGATGCCGCCAGCCGAGCCAGCTCCCGACGAGCATCGTGAGGATGCCGGCGAACCAATAGGCGGCCGCCGACGCACCCGACGAGATTCCTACGTGGTGGACGCTGCGGGCCACGAAGAAGCAGACGCCCATCGCGAGCGACCACGCAAAGACGCCAAAGGCAACCGGTCGAGGTCCGAATCGTTGCACGATCAGCATCACAAAATGCTATCGGCCTTGGGGCCGGGAGGCAGCCCGCCTTGGATTCACTCGCCCCGTGCGAGTGCCGCGGCCACATGGGCGGGGAAGCCCTCGTGCCTGGCGAGGGCGACGATCGACGGCGTGACGCGGCGCATCGCCTCCGAGGTCATGCTCGCGATCGCGGTGCGCTTGCGGAAGGTGTCCGCGGTGACGCCGCTCGAGACCTTCGCAAAGCCGCTCGTCGGCAACGACGCCGGGCAGCCAAGCACGTAGTTGGCCGAAGAGAACGGCGTCTGCTGGCCGACGAGGATCTCCCCGGCATTGCGGATCTGAGCCAGCACGGCGTCAGGACGGCCGAGCGCGAGCTGGAGGTGCTCGGGAGCGAACGCGTTCGCGACGCTCGCCGCCTCCTCGAGGTCGGCGACGACGATCGCGCCACCGTTGATCCCGAGCGCGTCAGCGGCGTAGGTGCGTCGAGGCTCGGGGAGCTGTGCGAGCAGTGCGGCGACCTCGTGCTGGATCGCCTCGACGAGGCCCTCGGACGGCGTGACGAGCATGCTCGTCGAGTCACTGCCGTGCTCCGCCTCGTTCAAGAGGTCGAACGCGAGCAGGCGCCGGTCGGTCGAGTCGTCGGCGATGATGAGCGACTCGGTGGGGCCGAGCACCATCGTCGTCACCGTCCCGAATCGCTGCACCTCGACTTGGGCGCAGGTGACCGCCGGGCTCCCTGGGCCGACGACGAGTCGGACCTTGGGGATCGACTCGGTCCCGAACGCGAGAGCAGCGATCCCGGCGGGACCGTTCACCCGGAACACGTCGCGGAGACCGAGGAGCTGGCACGCGGCGAGCACGGCGGGATCGACGGCCCCTGCGCCGCCGGGGAGCGGGGGCACGACGACGACGAGCCTGGGCACGCCGGCGACAAGCGCGGGGACCGCGAGCTGGACGAGGACCGACGGGAACGAGCCCTTGCCGCTCGGGACGAACAGGCCCGCGGACTCGATCGGCGTCACGCGCTCGCCGACGACGAGGCCTGGATCGCTCTCGAAGGACCAGTCCCCTCGCTCGCAGACCTTCTCGTTGAAGCGTCGGAGGTGCGCGATCGCGTCAGCGAGGGCGTCGAGGACCTCGCTGCTCGTCGCGGCCGTGCCGGCGTCGAGCTCCTGATCGCTGAGACGGAGCCCGTCGTCGGCACGCTCGCAGCCGTCGAAGCGCCCGAGCGCGTCGAGCACCGCTGCGTCGCCTCGTGCACGCACGTCCTCGATGATCGTGACGATGTCGTCGCGAAACGTCGCGTCGTAGATCGAGTCGATGCCGCGATCGACCAGCGCGCGGCGCGCGTCCGGGGAGATCTCGGACCATCTCCCCCACTCGCGGAGCGGTCGGTCCGGGCTCGGGGCGCCCGGTGCGTGGTTACTCATGGTGCCGTGATCGTACGAGGCTTCCCGCGACGACCCCGCGTCGTGCTCATCGCGCTCGCGACGTCACTCGCTGCACCACCTCACCCAGCCGTCGAGCGACAGCCGCTTGGCGAGCCCGAACACGCCGGCCGGGAGCTTTGCGCAGAAGCGGAGCGACGGCGTGTACTCGATGTCGAAGACCGCCTTCTTCGCCGCGAGGAACGACGTGAACCTCCCGCACTCTTGGTACTGCACGCACTGCTCGTCGACCACGAAGTCGAAGGACGGCTGGAGCGCCATGGCTTCGTCGGGATAGCTCTTGAGCGCCACCGAGAGGCCGTCGTGGTGGGCGAGCGACGCGATCGCCCGGTCGTACGCGAGCTGGGCTGGGACCGTGAGGTGAAAGCCCGTCGCGTTCTCGACGCCGTTCACGTTGTCCGGATCCACCGCGTCGAATCCCTTGGCCACGCAGTGCGCGAAGCGCGCCTTCATGATCGGCAGCAGGACGGCGAGCTTTCGGATGTCGAGCCAGCGCTCCCCCGGCCACCCCGCGTCGGGCCGGCCGAGCACGAAGGCGGGGAACCTCTTCGCGTCGGGGCGCCAGCTCTCCCAGGTGCCCACGTCGATGTAGCAGACCGCCTTCTTTCCGAGCGCGTGCACCGCGGCGACGGTCTTCGCCGTCGTCTCGAAGCCGTCCGTCTCGATCACGTCGAAGTTGCCGCGCAGCTGCACCTCGCTCGGGGCCGCCGACAGGATGATCTGGAATCGCGACGTCGGCGTCGGCACCCACCTGGTCGCCGCCGCGCCGTCCGCGAGCCCCATCGTCGCGACGAGCACCGCGGACACCGCACTCACGGCAAGCATCCGGCGCACGCCACCATTGTCGCAACACAAGGCCAGGTCGCGCGAGCGACTCGCCGCACCCGAAGCCGACATGCATGTCCGAAAACCGCTCGCATCGGCACACCGAGGCCGCCAGACTGTCCAGATGCTCGATGCTGATGCCTGCTACGAGGCCGTCCTGCGGCGCGACACCCGCTTCGACGGGTGGTTCTTCACCGCCGTGCGCACGACGGGGATCTTCTGTCGACCGAGCTGCCCGGCCAAGACCCCCCTGCGCCGGAACGTGGAGTTCCACCAGACGGCGGCGTCGGCCCTGCGCGCCGGGTTCCGGGCGTGCCTGCGGTGCAGGCCCGACACCACACCCGGGTCCCCGGAGTGGAACCTCGCCGGCGACGTCGCGGCGCGCGCGGTCCATGCGATCAACGACGGCGTCGTCGATCGAGAGGGTGTGCCCGGACTCGCCGAGCGGCTCGGCTACTCGGTGCGCCAGCTGCATCGCCAGCTCACCGGCTCGCTCGGCGCCGGGCCAATCGAGCTCGCCCGCGCGCACCGCGCGACGACCGCTCGGACACTGCTCGAGACGACTGACCTGCCCATCACCCAGGTCGCCTTCGCCGCAGGGTTCCGCTCCACGAGGCAGTTCAACGAGACGATCGCACAGGTCTTCGCGTCGACGCCCACCAAGATCCGCCTCGCCCGACGCTCACGCCTTGCGGCGACGCGTTCCTCGGCGATCTCGCTGCGGCTCCCACTCCGTGCGCCCTATGCCGCTGGCCCGCTGTTCTCGTTCCTCGCCGCCCGAGCGATCGAGGGCGTCGAGGAGGGCGACGCGTCCTCGTACGCGCGGACGCTGTCGCTCCCCCGGGCCGCCGGGGTCCTCACGGCGCACGCGCCGGATCCCACGAGCTCGCACCTCGACTGCGTGCTGCGGCTCG
Organism: Acidimicrobiaceae bacterium; assembly: GCA_003162395.1. Classification (GTDB taxonomy): domain Bacteria; phylum Actinomycetota; class Acidimicrobiia; order Acidimicrobiales; family RAAP-2; genus Palsa-459. Next base: position 7,274 of record PMON01000050.1, on the reverse strand, counting down.
ACGACTTTCGCGACCTGCCGGCCGCGGTCGAGCGGACCCGCCGGCTCTTCGACCTCGACGCGGACCCGATCGCCGTCGACACGGTCCTCGGACGGGACCCGCTCTTCCGCCGCAGCGTGCGGCGAGTGCCCGGCATACGAGTGCCGGGACACGTGGATGGCGACGAGGTCGCGATCCGTGCGGTGCTCGGCCAGCAGGTCAGCGTCGCCGCCGCGACCCGACTCGCGGGCGTGCTGACGGAGCGATACGGGGCGACCACCGCGGTCGGTGGACCGGTGCACCGGGTGTTCCCGGACGCCGCCACCCTCGCAAAGGTGGACCCCGCCGAGCTGCCGATGCCCGGTGCTCGCGCGCGCACGCTCGTCACGCTCGCGGCCGCGCTGGCGGACGGCACGATCCGCCTCGACGCCGGGGCGGACCGCGAGCAGGCCGCGTCGGCACTCGCGACGATCAAGGGCATCGGGCCGTGGACCGTGTCGTACGTGCGGATGCGCGCGCTCGGTGACCCCGACGCGTTCCTCCCGGGCGACCTCGCGCTGCGGCGCGCCCTCGACCGAGTCACATCGAGTACGCGTACCTCGGACCACCTCGCCGAGTCGTGGCGCCCGTACCGCTCCTACGCGATGCTCCACCTCTGGACGCTCGACGCCGCATCGACCCGCACTGCACCCCACCCAACCAAAGGAGCCCAGCGATGACCAGCCACGACATCCCCACGACGATCCTCTGGGAGGAGGCCGACTCCCCGCTCGGGTCCTTCCTCATCGCCGGGGAGGGCCGCACGATCGTGCGGGTGAGCCTCCCGGGCAGCTGGGCGAAAGAGGACGTCCCCGCGGACTGGGTCCACGAGCCAGGCGCGATGGCGCCGGCGGCACGGCAGCTGGAGGAGTACTTCGCCGGCAACCGGCGCACGTTCGACCTCGACGTCGTCCCCACCGGCACGTCCTTCCAGCTCGCCGTGTGGCGAGCGCTCCAAGGCATTGCCTACGGGACGACCGCGTCGTATCGCGACGTCGCAACCTCGGTTGGCAATCCGAAGGCGACGCGCGCCGTGGGGCTCGCCAACAACCGCAATCCCATCGCGCTTCTCATCCCGTGCCACCGCGTGATCGGGGCCGACGGGTCGCTCACGGGCTACGGCGGCGGGCTCGAGATGAAGTCATGGCTTCTCGCCCACGAGCGAGACGTCCTGGATGCTGACCGGCTCAGCTCGACGCGGTAGCCGGAGCCAGTATCGACGCCGCCCTCGTGCCAGCAGCCTGCTCGAGCGCGGCGCGATGGGACCGGGCCCACCCCGGGCCGCGCACGACGTAGCCGAGCCGCTCGCCCCAGCTGCCCGCCGACGCCACGTCGCGGGCGATCGCGGCGTACTCGTGGCCGACGATGACGAAGGGGTTGAACGAGTCGATGTTCTTCCTCAGCCCGTAGACGACCCGGTCCCCCTCGGGCTCGAACGTGCCGAAGAGCCGGTCCCAGACGATGAGGATGCTGCCGTGGTTGCGGTCGAGGTACTGCGGCTGGCTCCCGTGGTGGACCCGGTGGTGCGACGGCGTGTTGAGGACCGCCTCGGACCGCCCCATGGAGCCGACGGCCTCGGTGTGGATCCAGTACTGCCAGAGCAGGTTGATGCCGCGCGCAGTCGTGAGCAGCTCGGGGCTCACGCCGAGCAGGCACAGCGAGCCGTACGGCAGGAATGTCCCGAGCGCGTCGGCCACGGGCTGGCGGAGCGCCGTCGAGAGGTTGTAGTGCTCCGAGGAGTGGTGCACGACGTGGATCGCCCACATGTAGCGGCTCTCGTGCATGAGGCGATGGTTCCAGTAGTAGATGAAGTCCCACGTGACCGTCGCGAATGCGAGAGCGAGCGGGCCGGTTCCGAGGTCCGGCAGCACGCGACGCTCGTAGAGCCGGCCGGGTGCCGTCCGCCACGACCAGGCCGTCGCGGTGGAGAGGCCACCGAGCCCGATCGCGACGACCCCCGCGGACCCGGCCACCCGTCGAGCGACCGTCGAGGACCGCGCTGCTTCACGAGCGGTGCCGCAGTCGCGGACCTCGGGGTGCTCGCGAGCCGTGCGCTTCGCGGCGCGGTCCGCGACGGTTGCCACGACGGCCGCCACGCCGGCCACCGCGACGACGCCCCGGCCGAAGCGCCCACGTCCCGGCGTGAACGGACGAAGCAGCCGGGGGCTCACGAGCGGGACCACGAGGCTGAGCACGCCCATGAGCAGGCTCGCCCTCGTGTCGCGCGACTCGTACTCGCCGGCCCGAGCTGGCGAGCCGTCCCTGCGTCGGCGACGGAATGTCGCTGCTTCCAGCGCCATCGACGCGAAGTACGCCGGGACGGCGAGCACCGTCGGATCCCTGCGGTCGAGTGTGGACTTCAGCACCGAGACATTGTGCACCCGAGCGGGCCGTGACGGGAATGCCAGAGGGCCCGCCGGCAAGCCGGCGGGCCCTCTCACGGCGTCACGCTGGCAACGCCAGCGTGTGTCTCACGTGGCTATCGCAGCCAGGCTGGCACGGTGGTCGACACCCTGTGGGAGAGCGTGACCTTCGCGCCCTTGGTCCCCGTGGTGACGTAGACCTTCTTTTGCCCGTCGACGCCAGGCGCCGGCGAGGTCCTGCCCGTGGTCACGCCCGTCGCAGAGACGATGGACACGTAGCCACCGATGAGCCCCTGGTGGTTCGCCGCCGTGTACTTGAGCGGCGTGAGACCTGGGGTCTGGAAGGTGTCCTTCAGCAGGTCGGCCACGAAGCTTGCCCTCGTAAAGGTCGCGCCCGCTGCGTGCAGGGCCTCGACGAACGCGACGCCCTCGGCGATGCCGATCGCCTCGTTGCCGTTGAGGAGCGTGGCGTTCGTGACGGTCCCCCAGTACTTGGGCTGGGGGTCGGCCTTGAGGACCAAGTGGTCCCACGCGTTCCACGGGTTCGAGTCGGTCGTCGAGGGCAGCGGAGCGAAGGTGATCGCACCCTTCTCAAGGGGGGCTCCTGCGCCAAGCAGGCCCGCGAGGGTCTGGGGGTCCGAGCCGACCGAGGAGATCACCCATTGCGGGGTGTAGGTCAGCGCGTTCGCGTTGCCGAGCGCGGCGGCCACGGCGCCAGGGATCCCGTCGACGTAGACGAGGGTGCAGTGCGCGCTCGAGAACGCCGTGATGTACGGCGTGATCGACGAGGCACCGTCGAGCACCAGCAGGGTGAGGTTGTAGTAGTCGGCGATGGCCGGGTGGATGCCCTCGTAGGTGAGGCCGATCTCCCCGTCATGACCGAAGTCGTCGTCCTGTCCGAGGAAGCAGACCTTCTTGCTGGCGTAGTTGTGCTTGATGTACTGGCCAAGGATCATGCTCTCTGCCGGGTAGCTCGTCTGGAAGCCGAAGGTGTTGGGAAACACCGCAGACTTGGTGCTTCCCTTGACCGCACCGCAGCCTTCGTACTGCGAGTACGGCTGCGTGTTCTTCGCATGGGCCACGCCGCAGTTGAAGTCGATCGACGGGGAGTTCACCAAGAGCTGGGGTACCTTGGCCGCCCTGAGGACAGCGCGCATCGGCGCCTGCGTGGGCGTGCCGAGCGAGCCGAACGTCGCGAACACCGGCTTGCTGATCAAGGTGTCGGTGTCGTGGAGCTCGTTCGAGTTGCCCGTGCAGCCAAAGCCCGGCGTCGCGTAGCAGTCGTCGATGATGTCGTAGTTGATCGTGCGGTTGTGGACGTAGGCGTGCATGCTGGGGTGAGAGTTCACCCACTTGAACACCGCGTTTGCCGCTTCGGAGACCTCGTTGTAACCAGATGACGCGATGCCCGTGAGGGGCTCGGTGCCACCGATGGTGATGCTGTGCGCCGTAACGCCGGGCACGCCGGCCTTCGGCGAGGTCGAGGCGCTTGCGGAGCCGGCCGTCAGACTGGTGACGACGAGCCCAAAGCCCATCGCCACGACGGCGACCGGCGTGAGGATCCGCCTCAGGCGGGTTGCAGACATATGGATCTCCCTTTCATCGATAGTGATCCCCCCAGGGGAACACGAGACACTAACCCGCAATGTTTCAGTTTTGTGAGCGCCTCCCCGCGAGCCTCCGGGAGATGGCAAACCGAAGGGTCCCGGCGATGCCGAGCGGCGCAACGAGCACGGTGATGACGAGGAGCGCCCCGAAAATAATGTTGTTCATCTCCGAGCTCAGGTTCGATGTCGAGTTCAGCCCTATGCCGCTGACCAGCTCGGCGATCCAGGTAATCGAGTAGGCGTACAGCAGGCCGCCGATCAAGGAGCCGGAAAGCGTTCCAATCCCGCCGATGACAAGCAGCGTGAGGATCTGGATCGAAAGTGAGAGCGAGAACAAGCTCCCAAAGACCGTCGTGTCGACAAGCGTCGTCAGCCCGCCGCCGAGCCCAGCGCAGGCCGCAGCGACGACGAACGCCGTCACGCGCGCTGCCGGAAGCGACACGCCGACGAGTTCTGCGGCAACCTCATTTTCACGCATGAGCCGCATCGAGCGACCCCTTCGGCTCTGGAAGAGGTTCGCCATCAAGAAGAACGCGATACCGGCCACGACGACCGTGATGTCCGCTCGCCACATGTAGGTCGCCCGCAGCGACGAGATCGGCGCGCCGATGAAGTTCGCGAGCCATGCGGGAGGTGTGACGGGACTCTGGACGTTCAGTCCTTGGTCCCCGTTGGTCCACGTGCTGAACTGGTCGATCAGCGATCCGAAGGCGATCGCCACCGCGATCGTCATCCCGGCCAGGTAGGGCCCACGGAGCCTCGTGGCCGGGAGGCCGACGATGAGGCCCGCGAGAGCGCCCGCAGCCGTGCAGACGAGCAGATCCTCGCCGATCGAGGTGTTGTTGTGGTTCGCAAAGATCGCGAACACGTAGCACCCCACCCCGAAGAACGCGCCGTTTCCAAGCGAGACCTGTCCGGAGAAGCCCGTGAGAAACGACAGCCCAAGGATCACGATCGACATCGCGGCGCCGGTGGCCAAGTCGAGATCGGTCACACCGGAGACCAGACCCGTGACGACGAGTGCGACGCACACGGCGAGCACCGTCACGAGCAGCCGAGACAGCACCGGATGGCGTCGACGGCCCTGCACCACCGCCGATGCGACCCGTCTCGCGATCTCACGGACCGCGCCGCGGCGCCGCGGAGGACCCGCAAGGCTCGCTGCTTCGTGAGAGGCGCGCGGCTCGGTCGTGCTCATACCCTGCGGACCACCTGGCGGGTGAACAGCCCGTGCGGACGCACCATGAGCACGACGACGAGCACCAAGAGGCTCACGGGCAGCACGAGATTCGGATTCCAGTAGTCCGTCACGAACGACTCGAGGATGCCGAGTGAGACACCCCCGACGAGCGCGCCGGTGGGGCTCTCGAGACCTCCGACGGCGGCGGCGATGAACCCTGCGGCAAACGGCCCCTCCATGCCCGAGGGCGTCAGTCCCGAGATGAAGCCCGACGAGACGATGACGGCAGCAACCGCGGCGACGCCGCAGGCGAGCATCCAGCCGAGCGTCAACATTCGGCTGACCCGCACCCCGAGCAGCCGCGACACCTCCGGGGCGACAGCTGACGCACGCAACTGCAGTCCAAGATTGGTAAAGCGGAACAATGCCCCGATCGCAAGTGCCAGGACGACCGCGGCGGTGACCTGGAAGACCGCGAGGGGCGACAGCTGGACGACATTCGCCCCGAGGTGAAAGTCGACGTACGAGAAGGGCGGGAGCACGGAACGTTGCCGCGTGCCCCAGATCGAGCCCACGACGGCCTCGATGAGGATCAGCAACCCGACCATCGCGACGATGGGGTTGATCTCAGGCTTGCCGTAGAGGGGCCTGACCAAGAAGCGCTCTGTCAAGCCACCGAGCAGCATCCCGGCAGGGATGGCAAGCAGGAAGCACCACCAGAACGGCACCTGGTAGGACAGCAGGCCGAGCCCGAGGTACGCGCCGCCGGTCGCCATCGCGCCGAGCGCGAAGTTCAGCACCCTTGTCGCACGCCAAATGAGGACCAGCCCGAGTCCCACCAGACCGAAGACCACGCCGTTCACGAGTCCGTGCAGGATGTCCGAGACGTTTCGCGAGGTGAGGAATGCGTCCATCAGGAGGCCGTACCCAGGTAGTAGTGGCGCAGGTTCTCGTCGGCCCGTACCACCTCGGCGCGGTCATCGGCCGCGACGACCCCGAGATGCAGGACCACGGCACGATCGGCGACCTGCAGCGCCGACATCGCGTTCTGCTCCACGAGGACGACCGTCAGGCCGCGGTCGACGCACAGTGCGCGGATCGTCATCATGACGTCCCTCGTCACGATCGGTGCGAGGCCGAGCGAAGGCTCGTCGAGCAGCAGCACGCTCGGCTCGCCGATCAGCGCGCGCGCCATTGCCAGCATCTGTCGCTCGCCACCCGACAGGGTGCCGGCATGCTGCTTGCGACGCGATGCCAGGGCGGGGAACAGCTCGAACTGGGTCTCAAGGCCCGCGGCGAGCTTGCCGCGGCCGTGGAGGGCGCCGAGTCGCAGGTTCTCGAGCACCGTGAACTCCTCGATGACCCCGCGACCCTCGGGCACGTGCCCGATGCCGTGTCGCGCGACCTCCTCGGTGCGCATCCCCACGAGTTCGGTGCCGTCGAAGTCGATCGAGCCGCCTGCCGGGCGGACAAGACTGCTGATGGCCCGAAGAAGCGTCGTCTTGCCGGCACCGTTGGCGCCGATTACGGCCGTGATCTGCCCTGTCGGGACGTCGAGGCTGACGTCACGCAGGGCACGAACCGCGCCGTAGGAGACGGAGAGGCCGGAGATCCGGATCACGACTGGACCCCGAGGTACGCCTCGATGACCGCCGGGTTGGACTGGACCTCCCGCGGCGGCCCTGTCGCGATGACGACGCCGAAGTCCAAGACGACGAGCCGGTCCACGAGTGGCATCACGAAGCCCATGTCGTGTTCGACCAAGAGCACGCCCATGTCCTCGCGCAGCCGGACGATGAGCTGGGAGAAGTCGTCGAGCTCGGCCTCGTCGAGCCCGGCGGCCGGCTCGTCCAGCAGCAGCAGCTCTGGCCGCTTGGCGATNNTCGTCCAGCAGCAGCAGCTTCGGACTGCACATCAGCGCTCGTGCGACCGAGACCTTCTTCGAGACCCCATAGGGGATCTCGCCTGGATACCGACCGGCATAGGACGCGACACCAAGCCGGTCCAATTCGGCCAGGGCATCGGCTCGGAGCGTCCGCTCCGCTCGCACTCCCTGCGGGAGTGCGAGAAGTGAGGTGAAGAACCCGCCGTAGCGCCGGATGTGTC